>RFJX01000238.1 GCA_003694425.1 Gammaproteobacteria bacterium | reverse complement strand
GCACCAGGACGATGGCTTCCACCAGCGCCCGCGACACCGTGCCGACGGCGCGCTCGACCAGATGTCCGCGGTTGTAGAAGATGCGCGCGTGAACGCCCTCCGGGAAGCCCTGCTCCAGCTCCCGCAGCCGCGCCTCGACCCCCGCGACCACCCGGCGGGCGTTGGCGCCACGCAGGCCCAGCACCAGCCCCTCGACCGCCTCGCCCCGGCCGTTCTCGGTCACCGCGCCGTACCGGGTCAGCGCCCCGCTGCGCACGGTCGCCACATCCGCCACCCGCACCGGCTCGGTCAGATCGGGGCGGACGACGATTTGCCCGACATCGACAAGGTCGCGGATGCTGCCTTCCGTGCGCACCAGCAGCACCTCCTCGCCATCGTCGAGCCTGCCGGCGCCGTCGTTCCGATTGTTCGCGCCGAGGGCCTGACGCAACCGTCGAAGGCTGATCCCCCTGGCGTTCATGCGTACGGGATCCGGCACCACCTCGTAGGTACGCACCAGACCGCCGAGGGCGTTGACGTCGGCCACCCCCGGCACGGTCCGCAGGGCAGGCCGGATCACCCAGTCGAGCAGCTCGCGCCGCTGCGCGAGCGTGAGATCCCCGCCCTCGATCGTGAACATCAGCATTTCGCCCAGCGGCGTGGTCATCGGCGCCAGCCCCCCTGAGATGTCCGCCGGCAGGTCTCCCCAGACGGCACCGAGCCGCTCCGAGACCTGCTGCCGGGCCCAGTAGATGTCGGTGCCCTCGGCGAAATCGATGGTGATGTCGCTCAGGGCGTACTTGGCCACGGAACGCAGCAGGGTCATGTGAGGGATGCCGAGCATCTCCACCTCTATGGGCGCGGTGATGCGCGCCTCCACCTCCTCCGGGGTCATGCCCGGCGCCTTGATGATCACCTTGACCTGGGTCGTGGAGACGTCCGGAAAGGCATCGATCGGGGTGTTCTGGAAGGCCCACCAGCCGCCGCCGGCGATCAGCAGGACCACCAGCAGCATCAGCATGCGCTGGGTGAGGGCGAACTGGATCAGGCGTCCCATCAGGACCGTGCTTCCAGCCAGGCCGCCTTGATCGCGGCAGTACCGCTGACCGCAACCTGATCGTCCGGTTGCAGGTCCCCGCTGATGATCAGATATTCACCGTCCTCGGCGCGCGGTTCCACGGCAACCGCCTCGAATCCCTCATCCCGCACCACGAAGACCACGGATCGGTCGCCCTCGCGGACCAGCGCACTGCGGGGCAGGCGGTAGAGCCCCTCTCCTTCCTCCTGTTGCCGGAGTCTGGACTCCACGAACTGTCCAGGGAAGAGCCGATCGACCCCCTCCTCTACCACAGCACGCACCAGAATACCCTGATCCGCACCATGGACCATCCGCCCGATGGTGATGACGCGTCCCGACAGCCGTGGCTCGCGCAGTTCGATCAGGGTGCCCTGGGCCACGCCGTGCAACTCGTCGAGGGGCACATGCACCTCGACCCAGAGCCGGTCGAGGCGGCCTATGCGGTAGATCGGGGCGAGGGCATCGAGCCGCTGGCCGGGGGTCGCGAGCTGCTCCAGCACCACTCCATCGAGTGGCGAATCGATTTCGATGGTGCCCGACAGGCGCCGCTCCCGGACCAGACGTTCCAGTTCTGCCGCCGAGAACCCCGCCAGGAGCAGCGACTGACGCCACTGTTCCACCTCCGTCTGGGCTATGGTGTGGGTCGAACGGGCCTCGAGATAGCGGCGCTCGGCGATAATCCCCTCTCGGTGCAGCCTCCGGGCACGTTCCAGTTCGGCCCTGGCGACATCGAGACGGGTAAGTGCCTGCAGCAGATTGCGTTGCAGCTCCAGCAGTTGTGGACTCTGAAGAATCGCGAGAACCTGGCCCCGCGCAACCGGCTCCCCTTCGGCCACCTTCATGGCCGTGAGCAGTCCGGGCAGTGTCGCGCTGACGACGCGAATCTGATCATTGGGGACGGCGATCCGGCCCGGAAAGTAAGGCCCCCAGACTGCGTCTGCCTTCTGCAGTGGCGCGAGGGTGACGCCCAGGGCCTGGCGCTGCTCGCGGGAAATCGGCACGAGATCGGCCGCAGGCGTGGCCTGTACCAGCAGGATCAGGAGCAGGGACATGAGGATACCGACTTTCACGGGAGATCTCCGTACAGGTGTGCGATCCGGGCGAGGGCATAGTCCCTGCGCAATTGCAGCCTGAGCAGGTCGCGTTCGGCCAGGGCGGCCTGCTCCCGTGCCTGCAGCAACCGGAACAGGTCCGTCTCGCCCAGCTCGAAGGCGCGGGTGACCATGCGATAGCGTTTCGCCGCCAGCGTCCGCTGCGACCGGCCCAGCGCGAACGCCTCCCGGGCCTGCCGCCATTCCACCACGGCCTGTTCCAGGGCGCGCCTGAGCTCCCTCTCCGCCACGGCCAGGGCGGCCTGCTCGTTCACAACCGCGGCCTGTGCCCGCGCCAGTTCGGGCGCCACGCCGGCATCGGCGGCGAAAGGTACGCTGATGCCCAGTCCGATGGAGGTATCGTACGGTTCACCGGTGAAGCCCCTGTCACGCTTGGCATAGAGCGTGAGTACCGGCGGACCACCTCCGCCGAGCTCGGTGTCCTCGCGCTGGATCTGCGCCTGTGCGGCCCGTTCCCTGGCCTCGGCCAGGGAGGGATGATCCTCGCGCGGCCCGGCTGGCATCTCCGCGCGCTCCGGCGCCGGCAGTGCCGGGACCTCGGCGATCCCGGTCAGGGTGCGCCAGGCGAGGTTCGCCGTCTGCATCCGTTCTTCGGCCTGCTGGCGCCCCAGTTCCCGGCGCAACAGTTCCTGCTGCGCCAGCAGCAGATCGGATGCCGCCAGTTCACCCGCCTCGACGCGCCGCTGTACGTCATGCGTGAGCAGGCGGGCGGATTCCTCCTGAATACGCGCCTGCTCCAGATCGCTGCGGGCCAGCAACACCTCGTAGCCACGCATCAGCACCTCTCCGGCCACTTTCCAGCGCAGGCTGCGCAACTGGGCCGTGCCCAGGGCCTGATAGCTCTGCCCCAGCCGCTCCCGCACCTGCCGCTGGCCTGGACGCCAAAGCGGCAGATCCAGATTGGCCTCCCATTCACGGAAACCCAGGTCGCTGCCGGCACGGTCATCGCGGTAGAGCAGGCCAGCTGCCGGAACCCCGCCGACAGGGGACCGCGCCTGGTGGCGGTAACCCTTCCCGATTTCCCGGACCGCATCGGCCACGGGGGCGCGCGGGTGGCGCTCCATGGCCAGCTCGACCACCTGCTGAAATTGTGGCTCCGCCAGCACCGGCCATGGCCAGAGCACGCCCAGGGCGAACAACAGACCAGGTGCCATGGAATGCATCGGGTTCACTATCACTCTCTTCGCGACATGTGCAAGTCTGCGGAATACTAGCATTCCGTTCGGTAAAGGACGCTTCCGCCGGAGTAAAGAAACGTAAAGAAATGGAGAAGGCGGATGGAGTGTCCCCGGGAGAGACAGGTCCGTCCTAGTCGACGTCGTTCACTCAGGAAGCGGAGGACCGGGCGCTTACCATCTGGCTGGTAGTCTCCGACAGACGACGGATGAGGGTGCGCAGGAAGACCTTGCAGAACCGGAGCTGGCAGTCCTTGGATACCTGCTCGATCAGGGTGGCGTTGAGCTTGAGCAGCTGGACGTCGCTGAGTGCGCGGATGGTTGCGGTCCGGCGGGAACTGGAGAGATAGGCCATCTCGCCGAAGCAGTCGCCGCTGCCCAGTTCCCCGACGCGGTGTCCGCCCTTGAACACCGCCACCTCCCCCTGGACCACGACGTAGAAGGCGTCGTCCAGGTCCCCTTCGGTGATGATCTCGCTCCCCTGCGCGTACTCCTCCCACAGCCCGGCACGGATGATCTCCCACACCTCGGAGTCGGTGAAGCCCTCGAAGAAGGCCAGCGACTTGATGCGGTTGAACTTCTCCTTGGCCGTGACCAGCTCCTGTGGTCGCTCCAGGTGGCTGAAGCAGGCGCTGAGATCGGCGGCGATGTCCAGCCCCATCTTGTAGCGGCGGGCGCAGTCCTTCTCCAGGCAGCGCATGACGATGCGCTCCAGCGCCTCGGGTACCTCCGGGCGCAGGGACCAGATGGAGGGAGGCGGCTCGTTGATCACCTTGTAGACCAGGCGCGAGAATCGTTCCGCCTGGAACGGGTGGCGACCGGTGAGCAGCTCGAAGAAGACCACCCCCAGGGAAAAGAGATCGGTCTGGCTGGTGACATAGTCCTCCTGTAGCTGCTCCGGCGACATGTAGCGGGGCGAGCCGACGAAGCCCAGCGGCATGGTCTGGGTCTGGGTGTCCTCCCTGGCCAGGTGGGCGATGCTGAAATCGGCGATCTTGACGTCGTTGTCCGGCGTCAGCAGCAGGTTGGAGGGCTTGATGTCACGATGGATGACCCCCTGGCGATGGGCATAGTCCAGGGCCTTGGCGCACTTGAACATGATCTCCACCACCAGCCGGATCGGGAGCAGACTGTCGGGCCGGATGTGATCGCGCAGGGTCCGCCCCCCCTCCACGTACTCCATCACCAGATAGCAGATCTCGCCTTCGATACCGGCATCGAAGATGTCCAGGATGTTGGGATGGTGCAGCATCCCGGCGGTGTGGGCCTCGTTGAAGAACATCTGCCGGAAGCGCTCGCCGGTATCCGGGTCCCTCAGCGCCTCGGAGAGACCGACCTTGAGGGCCACCTTGCGCCCGATGAAGGGGTCGAAACCGACGTAGACCACACCCATGCTGCCGCGGGCGATCTCGTCCAGGACCTGATATTTCCCCAGTTTTTCAGGTTTCTCACCGGCCATGGGGGCATTCTATTGCAGATTTCGATCCCTTGCCTGCGGCAGATCGGGATAACGAGGAAGGGACGCTACCCGTCGCTCCTTTCCGGTAGAATGGGTGCATGAACCGCAAGCTCGCCATCACCCTCTCCGTCATCGCCACCGTCGCCGGCATCGCCCTCGGCCTGCATCTGCAGGCGCGGCAGGGGACCGGTGCTCCCGAGCCCCCTGCGATCCCCGGCCTCCTGTGGCCCCACCCCAAGGAAGTGGCCCCCTTCAGGCTCACCGATTCCGCCGGGGAAGTCTTCGATCAGGACCGTCTGCGCGGGCACTGGAGCCTGCTCTTCTTCGGCTATACCCATTGCCCCGACGTCTGCCCCTCCACCCTCGCCACCCTGGCACGGACGACGAAGCTGCTGGAGGGGGACGGTGAGCTCCCGCAGGTGGTATTCGTTTCGGTCGATCCGCAACGCGACGAGCCACAGCGGCTGGGTGAATATGTACGCTACTTCGACCCCCGCTTCCTCGCCGTCACCGCGCCGGAGGCACCACTGCTCTCGCTCACCCGCCAGCTCGGCGTACTCAGCCTGAAGGTGGAGGACCCGCAGGGTGGAGACTACCTGGTGGACCACTCCGCCTCCATCTTCCTCATCGACCCGCGGTTGCGCGTGGTCGCCGTCCTCTCCCCGCCGCATGAGGCCGGGGAACTGGCCCGCCGCTACCGGGCGATCCGCGCCTTCATCGAAAGCGGACCCTGATCGGCCCGTGTCCGCATCGCTCCTGGACAGGCTGATCACCGCCATCCAGTATCTGATCCCCCAACACGGCTATTGCGCCCTGGTGCACTGGATCGCCCACTGTCGCACGCCCTGGTTCAAGACGGCCCTGATCCACGCCTTCATCCGGCTGCAGGGGGTCGACATGGAGGAGGCGCTGGAGCCTGATCCGGCGGCCTACGAGGACTTCAACGCCTTCTTCACCCGGGCCCTGAAGCTGCAGGCCCGGCCGGTTGCCGGTCCGGGACTGCTGGCCTCGCCCGTGGACGGCACCATCAGTCAGATCGGCACCATCCGGCGGGGGAGCCTGCTCCAGGCCAAGGGGCACGATTACCGGCTGGCGGCCCTGCTGGGCGACGAGGCGCTCGCCGAGCGCCTGGAGGGTGGCGCCTTCGTAACCCTCTACCTCTCGCCCCGCGACTACCACCGGGTCCACATGCCACTGGCGGGGACGCTGGAGGCGATGCGCTACGTGCCCGGCAGCCTGTTCAGCGTAAACGAGCGCACCACCAGGACCATTCCCGGCCTGTTCACGCGCAACGAGCGGCTGGTGATGGACTTCAGCGGCGAGGTGGAGCCGCTGGTGGTGGTGATGGTCGGCGCCATCGGTGTCGGCGGCCTGGAGACCGTCTGGGCCGGCGAAATCACCCCCCCGCATGGCACCACCGGGCGGGAGTGGCGCTATCCCGGTGCCGGCGAGGGCTCCGTCCGGCTGGCCAAGGGTGCGGAGCTGGGGCGTTTCAACCTGGGCTCCACCGTGATCCTGGCATTGCCTGCCGGAACCGTCGAATGGGACGAGGGGCTCACCCCCGGCACCCCGGTCCGCATGGGCCAGCCCCTGGGCAGACTCCTGCACCCCGCCCCGCCGACCGACAACCAACAACCGACAACTGATAACTGACGACTGACGACTCATCCCTCCAGAAACAAAAGGCCCCGGCGGGGGTACCGGGGCCAAGGGGAGGAGAGGAGGAAATCCCCGTCAGATCCTGAACTGGCCGACCACCTGCTCCAGTTCGCCGGAAAGCTCCGCGAGCTGGCCACTGGCGGTGGCGGTCTCATCCACCGTCTCCGCCACCTGACGCGCTCCGTCATTGATATTGACGATGTTGCGGTTGATCTCCTCGCCCACCGCGCTCTGCTCCTC
>RFJX01000237.1 GCA_003694425.1 Gammaproteobacteria bacterium | reverse complement strand
GGTTAACAGTATTCAGTTATCAGTCGTGAGAGATCAGTCGTCAGGTTTGTTTACGCTGATGCCATCTGACAACTGACAACTGACGACTGATAACTGACAACTCAACAACAACACCCCTCCTCCCCTCCTTCGTGGCGGCCGCCCTTGGTCTCGGCCGGCTCCCGGCGGGTGCCGGGCGCGGCGCACCAGTTGCGCGGGGTCATCTCCACCGCCGGCTCGATGCCGATGAAGCTGCCGGCATAGGGCTCCCGGCCGAGCATCTGGTAGGTCCGCTCGCAGACGGCGATGCGCGCCCCGCGGGGGTAGGAGTGGCCGTCGTCGTCGCGCACCTCGCGAAAAGGGCCGCGGTAGATCACGGCGTGGCCCTTGTCCAGGCAGGGCTCGTCCGAGGGCCTGAAGCCGGTCACGGTGACGGCGCGGAACTCGATCCCCTCGATCACCCGCCACGGCTCGCCCTGCCACTTGTCGATGCACAGCCCCTGCAGCCCGGCGTCGAGGAAGGCCTGGAGGATCTCCCCCTCGAGGAAGGCCCCGGAGACGCAGCCGCTCCACAGCTCGGGATCGTCCTTGAGTTCCTGCGGGATCGGCTCGTCGGCGACGATGTCGGAGATGGCGATGCGCCCGCCGGGCTTGAGCACCCGCGCGATCTCGGCCACCAGCTGGGCCTTCTGCTCGTCGCCCACCAGGTTGAGCACGCAATTGGAGACCACCAGGTCCACGCTGGCGTCGGGGATCAGCGGGTGCTGGCGCCGCTGCACCCGCTGCCAGGCCTGGAAGGCGATCAGATCGGCGGCGCTGCTCAGGGGATGGGCGGCCAGGTACTCGTCGACCGCGGCCATGTCCAGCCGCAGGTCCTGGATCTGCCCCTTGCGGAACTCCACCCGGTCGCCGCCGAGCTTTTGTGCCATCTCCTTCTGGTACTTGCGCGCCAGGGCCAGCATCTCGTCGTTCATGTCCACGCCGATCACCTTCCCCTGCGGGCCGACCAGCTGCGCCGCCATGTAGGCGATCTTGCCGCCGCCGGAGCCCAGGTCCAGCACCGTGTCGCCCTCGCGCACGTAGCGGGAGGGGTCGCCGCAGCCGTAGTCCTTGTCGATGATCTCCTGCGGCAGCAGGGCCAGCAGGTCGCGGTCGTAGTCGACCGGGCAGCAGAGCGATTCCTGCCTCTCGCGGGCGCCCTCTGCGTAGCGTTCCAGTACGGCGGTCTCCAGCTTCATGTCGTCTCCTCACTCTTCTCGGGTTCCGGGGGCTCCTCGAACGGCAGCGTCAGCAGCCGCACGAAGTTGAGCGTTCGGATGTCGCGCCACTGCGGCAGGCCGATGGTCATCCCCAGGTGGCCGGCCCGCGGCTGCGGCCGGTAGGTGGTGAACAGCCGGTCCCACAGGCTCAGGTTGAAGCCGTAGTTGCTGTCGGTCTCCTCGCGCAGCACCGAGTGGTGCACGCGGTGGAAGTCGGGGGTGACCAGGACCAGGCGCAGGAGCCGGTCGGCCGCCTGCGGCAGGCGCAGGTTGCTGTGGTTGAACATGGCGGTGAGGTTGAGCAGCACCTCGAACAGCAGCACCGCCAGCGGCGGGGCCCCCAGCGCCGCCACCGCCGCCATCTTGATCAGCATCGAGAGGACGATCTCGATGAAGTGGAAGCGGGTGCCGGTGGTCACGTCCAGCTCCAGATCGGTATGGTGCACCCGGTGCAGGCGCCACAGCGCCGGGACCTTGTGGAACGCCACGTGCTGGGCGTAGATGACCAGGTCCAGCGCCACCACTGCCAGCACCACCTGCAGCCAGTCGGGCAGCCCCAGGGCGGGCAACACCCCGATCCCGCGCTGCTGGACGATGAAGGCGGTGGTCAGGGCGGTGAAGGGGAGCAGCAGCCGCACGGCGAGGGAATTGAAGGCCACCAGCAGCAGATTGGCCGGCCAGCGGCGCCAGCGCGAGATCGCGCGCGGGCGCCGCGGCCAGGCCGCCTCCAGCAGGGCGAACAGCGCCAGGCCGCCGGCGAAGGCGGCAAGGCGGACCAGATCGGCGTTCTTCAGCAGTTCGTTCATCAGGCATCCTTCAGAAGACCGGGGAGCGCGCCGGCTCATTGCGCGCCCGCGTTCCCTATAATACCCGGGAGCAACCACCACGAGGCCCGCGATGCACTTCCCCGAACAGCGTTACCCGATGACCCGTCCCCGCCGCATGCGCCGAGACGAGTTCAGCCGCCGGCTGATGCGCGAAACGAGCCTCACGGTGGATGACCTGATCCAGCCCCTGTTCGTGCGCGAGTCCCCCCCCTCGCGCGAGCCGGTGGAGTCGATGCCCGGCATCGAGCGCCTCTCCCTCGGCGAACTGCTGAAGGAGGCCGAGCGGCTGGTGCGCCTGGGCATCCCGGCGGTGGCCCTGTTCCCGGTCACCCCGCCGGAGGCCAAGAGCGAGGACGCGGCCGAGGCGTACAACCCCGACGGGCTGGCCCAGCGCGCGGTGCGGGCGCTCAAGGCCGAGTTCCCCCAGCTCGGCGTCATCACCGACGTCGCCCTCGACCCCTTCACCTCCCACGGCCAGGACGGCCTGATCGACGATCGCGGCTACGTCCTCAACGACGAGACCGTCGAGGTGCTGGTCAGGCAGGCCCTCTCCCACGCCGAGGCCGGCGCCGACGTGGTGGCCCCCTCGGACATGATGGACGGGCGCAT
>RFJX01000236.1 GCA_003694425.1 Gammaproteobacteria bacterium | reverse complement strand
GGCCTGGACGGCAATATCGGCAACATCATCAACGGCGCCGGCCTGGCGATGGCCACCATGGACATCATCAAGGCGGCGGGCGGCGAGCCGGCCAACTTCCTGGACATCGGCGGCGGCGCCACCCCGGATCGGGTGATGAAGGCCTTCCGGCTGGTGGCCAACGACGAGAAGGTCGAGACCATCCTGGTCAACATCTTCGCCGGTATCAACCGCTGCGACTGGGTCGCCGAGGGCCTGGTCAAGGCGCTGGACAAGATCGAGATCAAGGTGCCTCTGGTCGTCCGCCTCGCTGGTACCAACGTCGAGAAGGGCGTCCAGATCCTCAAGGAGAGCGGCAAGCCCATCATCATGGCAGAGACCCTGCGCGAGGCGGCCGAGAAGGCCGTCGCCGCATGGAAAGAACACACCGGCAAGGCCTGAACCTCAGGGGGTTTTAGACAATGACTATCCATCTGGATGAAAACACCAAGGTGCTGGTGCAGGGCTTTACCGGCCAGATCGGCACCTTCCACTCGCAGGAAATGATCGACTACGGGACCAACATCGTCGGTGGCGTGACCCCGGGCAAGGGTGGGACCACCCATCTGGGCCGTCCCGTCTTCAACACCATGAAGGAGGCGGTGGCCGCCACCGGCGCGGACGCCAGCATAGTCTTCGTGCCGCCGCCCTATGCCGCCGACTCCATCATGGAGGCGGCCGATGCCGGCATCCGCTTCTGCGTCGCCATCACCGACGGCATCCCGGCCCATGACATGATCCGGGTCAAGCGCTACATGCGCCGCTACAAGAAGGAGAAGCGGATGATCCTCACCGGCCCCAACTGCGCCGGCTCGATCAGCCCGGAGAAGTGCATGATGGGCATCATGCCAGGCCACATCTACATGCGCGGTCCGGTCGGGGTCATCGGTCGCTCCGGTACCCTCGGCTACGAGGCCGCCTCGCAGATGAAGGCCCTCGGGATCGGCATCTCGACCTCCATCGGCATCGGTGGCGACCCGATCAACGGCTCCTCCTTCAGGGACCACCTCGAATTCTTCGAGCAGGACCCGGAGACCAAGGTGGTGCTGATGATCGGCGAGATCGGTGGTCCCCAGGAGGCCGAGGCCGGGCAGTTCGCCAAGGAGAACATGAGCAAGCCGGTGCTGGCCTACATCGCCGGTCTGACCGCCCCCAAGGGGCGGCGCATGGGCCATGCCGGCGCCATCATCTCCGCCTTCGGCGAGAGCGCCGCCGAGAAGGTGGAGATCCTGAAGGAGTGCGGTGTGACCATAGTCCCCAGTCCGGCCGATTTCGGTCCCACGGTGCAGGAAGTCCTGGCCAAGGTGAGCTGAGGAGGTCGACATGAGCAAGCCAAAAGTGGTGGTCACCCGGCGCTGGCCCGAGGCGGTGGAGAAGGTCCTCAGAGAGCTGTACGACGTGCAGCTCAACGAGGATGACGTGCCGATGAGCACGGAGCAGCTGCAGGAGGCCTTCCGTACTGCGGATGCCGTCTGCCCCACCGTTTCGGACCGGATCACCGCCGAGGTGATGGATGTCGAGCCGCTGAAGGCACGAATCATCGGCAACTTCGGGGTGGGCTTCAACCACATCGATCTGGAGGCGGCGAAGGCGAAGGGGCTGGTGGTCACCAACACCCCGGAGGTGCTCACCGACTGCACCGCCGATCTGGCCATGACCCTGCTGCTGATGGCCTGCCGGCGGGCCGGCGAGGGCGAGCGCCACGTCCGCAACGGCGAATGGACCGGCTGGCGGCCGACCCACATGATGGGGACCAAGGTCACCGGCAAGAAGCTGGGCCTCATCGGCTTCGGCCGCATCGCCCGGGCCATGGCCCACAAGGCCCACTTCGGCTTCGGCATGAAGATCTACTACTACGATCCCTATCCGCCGAGCGAGGAGGTCGAGAACCACTTCGGTGCCATCCGCTGCGATACGGTGGAGGAGCTGCTTCCGCAGGTGGATTTCGTCTCCCTGCACTGTCCCGGCGGGGGCAGCAACACCCATCTGCTCAATGCCGAACGGCTGCGGATGATGCGCAGGGGCGCCTATCTGATAAACACCGCGCGCGGTGACGTGATCGACGAGGCGGCCCTGGTCGATGCCCTGAGGGAGGGGATCATCGCGGGTGCCGGGCTGGATGTCTTCGAGAAAGAGCCCCAGGTCCATCCGGAGCTGCTGAAGATGGAGAACGTGGTGCTGTTGCCGCACCTGGGCAGCGCCACCGTGGAAACCCGTGTGGCGATGGGCATGCGGGTGGTGGAGAACCTGAAGGCCTTCTTCGCGGGAGAGCCACCCCGTGACCGGGTGGTCTGATGTCCGTGGACCACTGACCGGCCGGGGAGGGGGACGGTGACGGAACCCTCCCCGGCCGGTTCCTCCGCCGAGATCGCGGAGCAGGTAGCGGCCTACGCGAACGAGACCGTCGATCTCCTCTTCTCCCTCCTGCTCGAGGTCATCCGCCAGCGGGAACCGGAGATCGAGCCCATTCTCCTGGGCGAGGCCACCGCGCCTCCGGGAAGCGTCGATCTCCTGCAGCGGGCCCTCCAGGCCCAGAGCATCTGGTTCCAGCTCCTGTCCGTCGCCGAGGAGAATGCCGGCATGCGCCGGCGCAGGATGATCGAGACGGCACGGGGCACCGACGCCCTCGCCGGGACCTTCGCCAACGTCCTGCACTGGGCGCGGGAGAACGGCGTGCCGGCAGAGGAGATCAGGGAGAATCTGAAGCGGGCCCGTATCCGTCCCGTCATCACCGCCCACCCGACCGAGGCCAAGCGGATCACGGTGTTGGAGATCCATCGCCGGATCTATCTGCTCCTGGTGCAGATGGAGTCCACCCGCTGGACGCCCCGTGAAAGGCAGGGTTTCGTCGAATCGCTGCGCAACGAGATCGACCTGCTCTGGCTCACCGGCGAGCTGCGGCTGGAAAAGCCCTCCGTCGAGCAGGAGGTGGTCTGGGGCCTGCACTTCTTCCGCGAGACCCTGTTCGATCGCCTGCCGGAGCTCCACGCCAAACTGGAACTGGCGCTGAAGGCGCATTACCCGGAGGAGCGCATCGACATTCCCGCCTTCTTCGGTTTCGGCTCCTGGATAGGGGGCGACCGGGACGGCAATCCCTTCGTCACCAACGAGGTGACGGCATGGACCCTGGACCAGCACCGGCAGGCCGCCCTCGAGCGGATGCGGTCACGGTTGTCCGAACTGGGGCACCGCCTGAGCGTCGCCGCGCACAGTATCTCGACGGGAGATTCCTTCCGTCTGAGGCTGGAAGAGCTGCTCGAGGAGAGCGGGGAGGGCGAGGCGATCCGGCGGCGCAATCCCGGGGAGCTGTTCCGGCAGTATTCCGCCTGCCTGCTGCGCAAGGTGGAGGGCTGCCTGCTGCCGGGATCTGACAGGCCCCATTACCGGGAGGCCGGAGAGCTGGTCGCCGACCTGCGGTTCCTCGAGGCATCGCTGGAGGAGGCGGACTGTGCCGGTATCGCGCGGCAGCTCGTCACCCCGCTGCGCCGGGAGGCCGAGGCCTTCGGCTTCCACACGGCCAGCCTCGACCTCAGGCAGAATACTACCGTCACCACGGCCTCTCTCCAGGCCCTCTGGGCCGCCCTCACCGGGCGCCCCGTGGACGAGGCGCCCGAACCCTCCGGCAAGGCCTGGCGGCAGTGGCTGGAGCAGGAGCTGGAGCGCCCGGCCCCGTTCCTGCTCGACCCGGAGCGCTTCGCGGAAGCCGATCGCGAACTGATCGAGTTGCTGCAACTCAGTGCGCGGGAGTCCAGGTCGCGGGGGCGGGACGCCTTCGGCGGGTTCGTCCTGAGCATGACCCGGAGCGCCGAGGATGTGCTCGGCCTCTATCTGCTGGCCCGCTACTGTGGACTCTTCGAACAGGGTGAGCAGGGCGATTACTGCCGGATCCAGGTGGTGCCCCTGTTCGAGACCATCGGCGACCTCCGGGCCGCCCCCGCCATCATGACCGACCTGCTCGGCCACCCGATCGTGCGACGCACGGCAGAGGCCGCGGGGGGCTTCCAGGAGGTCATGATCGGCTACTCCGATTCCAACAAGGATGGCGGCTTCGTTACCGCCAACTGGGAGCTCTACAAGGCCCAGGACGCGCTGACAGGGGTTGGGCGCGAGTCCGGAATGCCCATCCTCTTCTTCCACGGCCGCGGCGGATCGGTCAGCCGCGGCGGCGCCCCCATCGGGCGGGCCATCGCCGCCCAGCCGCCCGGCTCGGTCCATGCCCAGATGCGCATCACCGAGCAGGGAGAGGTGGTCTCGGCCAAGTACGCCAATCGGGGTACCGCGCAATACAACATGGAACTGCTCGCCGCCAGCGTGCTGGAGCACAGCCTCAAGTCCCACCGGGAAGAGGCGCTCAGGCCAAACGCGGAGTTCGAGCAGGTCCTGGAAGCGCTTTCGGAGCATGCCTACCACGCCTACCGGGAGCTGGCGGAGCAGCCGGGGCTGGTGGACTACTATGGTGCGGCCAGCCCGGTGGAGGAGCTGGCCCTGCTGAACATCGGCTCGCGCCCGGCGCGCCGTTTCGGGGCCAGGAGCCTGGACGACCTGCGGGCCATCCCCTGGGTATTCGCCTGGACCCAGAACCGCCATCTGGTCACCGGCTGGTATGGGCTGGGCAGCGCCCTGGCCCGCTATGTCGGGGAGCATGGCGAGGCGGGACTTGCCCAGTTGCAGCGGATGTTCGAGCAATCCCGGCTGTTCCGGTTGATCCTGGACGAGGGAGAGAAGGTCCTGGCCCAGGTCGACCTGGCCGTGAGCCGCTCCTACGCCGATCTGGTGGAGGACCGCCAGCTGCGCGACCGGATCTTCGGGATGATCGAGCGGGAGTACCTGCTGAGCGTGGAGATGGTGCTCAAGGTGACCGGGTCCAGCGTCCTGGCCGAGCGTTTCCCCCGCTTCCGCCGCAAGCTCAAAAGGCGCCTGCCCACTCTGGCCCAGGTGGGGCAGCAGCAGGTCAGACTGCTCGGGGAATTCCGCAGACTGGAGGAGGGCAGTCCACAGCGTGAGCGGCTGCTCATCCCCCTGCTGCTCTCGATCAACTGCATCGCCTCCGGCTTCGGCTGGACCGGCTGAGCCCTCCGTTCCTCTGCGATCCCGCAAGGTGCGACGGGATCGTCGCTCCCTCTGTGTCGACGCGGCGCTCCATGCTACTGTTGCATCCAGTCCGTGGGGGCATCGAGGAGAGACCATGGCATTGCTCGCCGATCTCAGCCTGGGGCTGGTCATCCTGCTGCATGTGGTCTTCCTCGTGCTGGAGATGTTCCTTTGGCGCCGCTTCATGGGTCCGCGCTTCCTGGGCCGGCGGCCCGAGGTGATCGAGGCCGCGGCGCCGCTGGCGGCCAACCAGGGGCTGTACAACGGTTTCCTCGCCGCCGGCCTGATCTGGGGACTGCTCGGCGGCGGTCCCGCGGTCAGGCTCTTCTTCCTCTCCTGTTGCCTGGTCGCCGGGCTGTTCGGCGCCGCCACCGCCAGCCGCACCATCTTCTGGCTGCAGGCCCTGCCGTCGGCCATCGCTCTGGCCCTGAACTGGCCGCAAGGGTAAGCGCGCGGTGCCTGCCCCGGTCTCCTCTCCGACAGCCTGCCGGAGGAGGATGCCGTCATGAGACCCCGGAGTGTGCGGGACCGGAATTGCCCGCTCATCATCAGCCGCTGGTTTTCGGTGCTCTGTCTCCTGCTCCTGACCGCCCCCATCCCCGCCGGCGCCGCCGGAGGCTGCCCTGCGCAAGGCATCGCCCTGCAGGTACTGGGTTCCGGCGGCCCGGAGCTCTATCCCGATCGCGCCGCCACCGGCTACCTCCTGTGGCTGGAGGGACGGGCCCGGCTCCTGATCGACTCCGGCGGCGGGGTGATGCGGAACTTCGCCCGTGCGGGCGCCCGGATCGAGGACCTCGATGCCCTCCTGTTCACCCACCTGCACGTGGACCACAGCGCCGATCTGCCGGTGCTCGTGAAGGCCTCCTTCTTCGGTGAAAGGACGAGGTCCCTGCCTCTCTACGGCCCCGAGGGCAATCCGGCGATGCCTTCCATGACGGCCTTCACGGTGGGCCTGTTCGGGCCGCGCGGGATCTACCACTACCTGAGCGACTTCCTCCTCGGTAACGCTGCCGGCTACCAGCTCGAGCCCCATGACGTGCCGCTGGAG
>RFJX01000235.1 GCA_003694425.1 Gammaproteobacteria bacterium | reverse complement strand
TTTCCGGACTGCTGGGAGGGATGGCGGGGGCGGGGACTACCGGCGCCACCATGATTGCGGTACGCAGCGGAGGACGCCGCTATGCGGGTTCCTTCGCCGGCCTGACCTTTGCCCTCCTGGTCTGGCTGTTCGGTCCGGTCGGGAGCCTGGTGCCGATCTGCGTGCTGGCAGGGATCATCCTCCATGTCGCCGTCCACATGGTGGAGCGCGACATCCTGGCATGGCTCCGTCGTTCCAGGACCCGGACCGATGCCCTCATCGCCCTGCTGGTGACCAGCGTGACCGTGGCCTATGACCTGATGGCAGCGGTGGGTCTGGGGGTCGGTATCGCGGTGTTGCTGTTCGTGGCCGAACAGGTGCGTTCACCGGTGATTCATCGCCGGACCACGGCCGCCGACCGGCACTCGGTCCGGGTCCGGCCGGGTGAGCACTACGAACTGCTGGAGCGGCATGGGGAGGATATCGTCATCTACGAACTGCGCGGCAGCCTGTTCTTTGCCACCGCAGACAAGCTGTTCGAGCAGGTTTCGCCCGATCTCGACCGCTGCCAGTGGATGATCCTCAATCTCCGGCGGGTCAGCCAGGTGGACCTCTCTGCATTGCGCATACTGCGGCAGATGGCGGACCGCCTCGAGGCGCATGGAGGTATGCTTCTGTTCACCAATGTACACAAGGAGATGGGCACGAGCCGCAAGGTGCAGAAGAGCCTGCGCAAGATCAGCCCCGGCCGGCCGGTGGTCAATGTACTGACCTTCAGTGACACCGACGAGGCGCTGGAATACGCCGAAGACGCCCTGCTGGAGGGGCTGGGGGCGAGACTGCCGGAGCCGGAAAGGCCACTGCCACTGGAACAGACCGAACTGTGCCGGGACATGACGCCGGAGCAGGTCGCGGCGCTGGCCGCGGAATGTCGTCAACTCGGTCTGAAACAGGGGGAGAACCTGTTCCGGGTCGGGGACGAGGGAAATGCCCTGTATGTGGTGACCCTCGGCGAGGTGGACATCCTGCTGCCCACCGGCAAGCATCACCACAAGCGGCTGGCCAAGTGTGGGCCGGGCAGTTTCTTCGGCGAGATCAGCCTGCTGGAACCCGGGCCCAGGGCCGCTACCGCCCAGGTAGTACGGGATGCCTCGCTGCTCGAATTCGACCGGGCCGCCCTCGAGGAGCTGGCGCAGAGGCAGCCGGCGGCGGCCGTGGCATTGCTGGAGACCCTGGGACGCTCGCTGGGCAAGGACCTCAGATGGTCGGCAAGGGAGCTGCGCCGTCTCGCCCAGTGGTGAGCAGCCTGCGCCTTTGTGAGGTGGGTCACACCAGCGGCGCTTTCGCCTCACCGGCTTTTGGCCGATAATCGAACGACAGGTCGTTTCCGCGGCGATGCCGGATGCCCCTGGAGGAGGGCAGCCGGGCACCCCGCGGGCGGCGCAGCCCGATCGGGCTGTCAGACCCCTACCATGCAAAGCGGGATCAGGGCCGATGCTTGACCACCAGTTTCCCAGGGAACTCACGCTCGAGGTCGCAGGCTGCCCCCTGCGCTTCCGTTCCCTTGGCGAATTCGAGTTCGCCCTTGCGGGCAGGACCGAGGTTCCCGCAACCAAGATCGCAGAGGTGTCACAACTCTCGCCGGAGGCATTGCGGCAGGAGGCGAGGGACATCAAGGCGGTGGAGCGGAGGTTCATTGACCTGATCAGCCGGGAATTCGAGCAGCCGGGCAGCATAGGCCGGGCACTGAGAGAGGTGGACCTTCATCTATTCTCGCAGGACCACCACTGGCGCGAGATCATGGCCGCCCTGCGCGACAAGGATACCCCTTACGACGAACTCAAGCGGGTCGCCGTCGCCAAGTACCTGCAGTATCTGGCCTCCCGTCAGGAGCTGATCAAGATTGCCTACAGGCAGCAGAAGCGCCAGGCTCACGTACCTGCCAACGGTGTACAGGAGCAGGCAAGGGAAGGTGAGCCCCGGTTTCGCGAGACCGCGGTGTTCGATTCGCAGGTCCTCGAGGCCCCCGCAGGCAACGGCACGCAGGAGGGACAGTGGCAGCGCCTGCCCAAGGGAGAGGCGGTAGTACTGCTCCTCGAGCAGGACCTGCCGTTGCGTCTGTCACGCCATCAGTTCGGCATCGGCCGGCGCGGTGAGGCGGTCTGTTTCCTGCTCCCGGAGGGTCAGGAAGAGCCGCTGCGCCCCGGCAAGAACATCATCGGGAGGGACAGTGTCTGCAACGTGATCCTGGATGACAGCCTGCGTGACATCTCCCGCCTGCACCTGATCATCGAACTGCTGGAGGGGGGGCAGATCCGCCTCACCGATCTCTCCTCTCACGGCACCTGGGTGCCCGAAGGGGTGGAGCTGGAATCGGTCACGATAGTCTGAGCCGGTCGGGAAGCGGTCGTCCCCGAGGCTTCCCTCAACGGCCCCCCAGATGTCCTCAAATCAACATAACAATATGCCATCTTATTCTTTATAGGCATATGTCCCTCTGCTAGAATCGGCTGCCCCGGATTCACCATCTTCCGGGCCAAAGTCCTTGCCTTCCATCTGCCGAGAACATGTCATGAGTATAACCAGGGAAAATGTCGGCCAGCTGGCCGCAGAATATGCCGATCGCCAGCCCCAGGAGATCCTCCAGCTGGCGCTGGACAGTTTCGAGAACATCGCCATCTCCTTCAGCGGGGCCGAGGATGTGGTCCTGGTGGACATGGCGGTGAAGATCCGGCCCGACGTGAAGGTCTTCTCCCTCGATACCGCACGTCTCCACCCCGAAACCTACCGCCTGCTGGAACGGGTCCGGGAGCGCTATGGCATCGCCATCGAGGTCATGTTCCCCGATGCCGCCGACGTGGAGCGGCTGGTGCAGGAGAAGGGGCTGTTCAGCTTCTACCGCGACGGCCATCAGGAGTGTTGCGGGATCCGCAAGGTGAGGCCACTGCGCCGCAAGCTGGATACCCTGGATGCCTGGATCACCGGCCAGCGGCGGGACCAGAGTCCGGGCACCCGTGCCGCCATCGACGTAGTCGAATTCGACCGTGCCTTCTCCACCGAGGGTCATGACCTGTACAAGTTCAACCCGCTCTCCAACTGGACCTCGGCCCAGGTCTGGCAATACATACGCAGCAATGACGTCCCCTACAACGAACTGCACGAACGGGGTTTCGTCAGCATCGGTTGCGAACCCTGCACCCGGCCGGTGCTCCCGAACCAGCACGAACGGGAGGGGCGCTGGTGGTGGGAGGAGGCGACCCAGAAGGAGTGTGGCCTGCACGCGGCCAACGTCTCGAAGGACTGATGCGCATCACCCTCGTCAAGAAGATCAAGGCGGATGGCAGCCTTTGCCGCAAATGCGCGGAGGTCACCGAGCGCCTCGAAAGGGAAGGACACATGGGGCGGATCGATCAGGTCCTGATCGCGGACGAACGGGACCCGCAGAGCCCCGGTATGCTCCTCGCCCGCGAATACCGGGTCGAGCGGGCCCCCTTCTTCCTCGTCGAGGACGACGGGGGGGAGACCCGTGTCTATACCGTATATCTGCAGTTCCTCAAGGAGGTCCTGCAGCAGCAGACCTCAGAGGCGGAGGAGGCGACCGAGATCCTGCGCGACAACCCCGATCTCGATTTCCTGTAGCCCTTCACCACCGAGACGCGGAGGTCACGGAATGAATGGCGGTCGGTCATCGGCAGACGGATCCGGGGAACGGATGACGGTCACGGCGCAGCAGGAGGTGCCGGACCGGCAGACCTCCCTGCCCCCGTGGTGAGAGATCAGTAGTAGGGCAGCTCGAGCCCTTCGAAGATCGCCTCACGCTCCTCGCGGCTGCGGGCGGAGCAGGCACGGTCGACCACCTCCCGGGTCAGGTGGGGGGCGAACAGCTCGATGAAGTCGTACATGTAGCGGCGCAGATAGGTGCCGTGCCGAAAGCCGATCTTGGTGGTGCTGGCGGCGAACAGGTGCTTCGCCTCGAGGGCCACCAGGTCACCATCGACGCGTGGATCATAGGCCATGTGGGCGATGATCCCGACGCCCAGTCCCAGCCGCACGTAGGTCTTGATCACATCGGCATCGACCGCGGTGAAGACCACGTTGGGCTCAAGCCCCTCCCTCCGGAAGGCCTCGTCGAGCTGGGACCGGCCGGTGAAGCCGAAGACATAGGTGACTATGGGATGGCGGGCGAGCTCGGCGAGGCTCAGCTCTCCCCTGGTGAGGGGATGGCCGGCCGGGACCACCACACAGCGGTTCCAGCGGTAGCAGGGAAGCATCACCAGGCCGGAGAAGCGCTCCAGGGCCTCGGTTGCGATGGCGAAGTCCACCCGCCGGTTGTCGGCCATCTCGGCGATCTGCTCCGGGGTGCCCTGCTGCATCTGCAGGGAGACACCGGGGTAGCGCTCGATGAAGCGCCGGATCACCGGGGGGAGGGCGTAGCGTGCCTGGGTATGGGTGGTGGCGATGGAGAGCGAACCACTGGTTTCGTCAGCATGGTCCGCGGCAATGCGCTCAATGTTTCCCACCTCGGCCAGGATGCGGCCGGCGGCCTCGATGATGGCTTGGCCTTCCGGCGTGATCTCGGTGAGGTGCTTGCCGGAACGGACGAAGATCTGAAGGCCCAGTTCCTGCTCCAGGAGCCGGATCTGCTTGCTGATCCCGGGCTGGGAGGTGTAGAGGCTCTCAGCCGTGGCGGAGACGTTGAGCCGGTGGCGGGAGAGTTCCCAGATGTAGCGCAACTGCTGAAGCTTCATGTTATTTCAATAACACATAAAAATATGCTTTTTTATTCCTTTATATCATAGGCCGTCTTCCCTATATTGACCAGCCTGATCAGCTCATGCGCCATTGAAGATGGGTCTGGAATACACCTTTGCCGGCTTCGTCGTCGGTTTCATCATCGGCTTCACCGGGGTCGGCGGCGGCTCCCTGATGACGCCCATTCTGGTGCTGGTATTCAGGATCCCGCCGGCCATCGCGGTGGGGACCGACCTGCTCTACGCGGCCCTGACCAAGGGTTCCGGGGTATTCGTCCATCACCGCATCGGTTCCGTGGACTGGACGGTAGTGCGCCTGCTCTCCCTGGGCAGCATTCCCGCCTCTCTGTGCACGGTGCTGGTACTCGACTGGCTCCGCAGGCGCGGGGTCAATTACGACGGCGTGATGACCACCACCCTGAGCGTGGCGCTGATCCTCACCTCGCTGGTAATCATCTTCAAGGAACGGCTGGTCATTCTCAGCCGGCGTGAGGAGCTGGAGTTCCTGCGCGAGATCCATCGCCGCTTCCAGAAGCCCATGACGGTGGTCTGCGGCCTGATGATCGGCGTGCTGGTGACCCTCTCCTCGGTCGGTGCCGGTGCCATCGGTGGCGCCATTCTCTTCCTGCTCTATCCGCGCATGCCGGTGCTGAGGATCGTCGGTACCGATCTGGCTCACGCCGTGCCGCTCACCGCCATCGCCGGTCTGGGGCACCTGCACCTGGGTACGGTCGATTTCCTCCTGCTGGGGTCCCTGCTGCTGGGCTCCCTGCCCGGGATCTGGCTGGGCAGCCATGCCGGGGTGCGGCTGCCGGAGAAGGTGGTGCGGCCGGTTCTGGCCCTGATGCTGATGGGGATCGGGGTCCGTTTCGCCTTTTAGCAGGTTGCTGAAAAACCAGGATTGTCCAAATCCGTTCTGGAGGAAGGGCCCCACCCCCTGAAGCAGATGCGGCGGCGACCCCGGGCAGGGTGGCCGCCGCCGAGCGACCTCAGGGTTCAGGCAGTGGAGGTCGCGACCGATCTCTGGCTGTGGATGATCCGGTACATCTGGTCGCGCAGGTGCAGTTTCTGTTTCTTGATGTTTTCGAGTTCGGTGTCGTCCATGACCAGTAACCCGGCATTGGCCTGGTCGACCCGGCTGTTCAGTTCGCTGTGCTTTTCGTAGAGGCGGCGAAACTCGTCATTGGAGTCCAGCAGGCGCTGGACCACACTGTGGTCGGATTCGAACATGGTACACCCTCATGATCAGTGGTTTGTAGGGAATCGAGGTAGGGAGGGGACAGCACGGCGTTGCTGGCCGTGACGGAGACCAGTGCCATTGTCGGTCTTTCCCGCGGAAGGACGTGCGGTGGTGTCGGTGGTCTTGTTGTTCTCAGCGCTATCACCCCATACTAAACGTAGACCATGGGTCCGGGATCGGCAAGGTGCCCGCCGGATGACGATCCGGCAGCCTGCCGGCCCCGGGGAACGAGGGTGACGGCGCAATGGCGTACTACGACTACTACTGCGAGGCCAACGGCCTGACCGTGACGGTCGAACATCCGGTCGGGGTGGAGCTGCGGATCTGGGGCGAGGTCTGTTACTGCGCCGGGATCCCGCTGGGTGACACGCCATGTGACGCCCCGGTGCGAAAGCGGCTTTCCGCGCCCAGCATCCACTCCTCCGAGGGTCCGTCGAGGCTGAGGGAACTGGGCTTCAGCAAGCTGGTGCGGCGGGAGAAGGGGATCTACGAAAATGTCACCGCATCCGGGGAGGAACCCCGCATCGTCCGGCTGGGAGAGGATGGCAGGCAACCCGGGGGGGATGACTGAGAGGCCGCTGGCGGGCGGTGATCACGATACCCTGCGCCCTCCGGGGCGTTCCGGGATCAGAAAGGAAGCTCCGCATCTCCACCCATGGAATCCAGCCACCGGTCCAGGAACCGGGCCATCTCCTCAGGGCCCATCTGCGGCGGGTGGTCGAACCAGAGGGCCTGGTTGGCGATGATCTGGCGGGCCAGGGCCTCTCCGGTGACCCAGCCGGAACCGTCACGACAGTTCGCCGGCACGTTGGCCAGCAGCGCCAGCGCGGCCCCAAGGACCGTCTCCCGTTCCGAGGAATCGGATGGCTGGGGACCTGCGCCGCCGGGGACAGGTTCCCCGGGAATTTCCGCTGGCACCACCGAGATGATGAAGCTCATCAGCTGATCGAAGGCGGGCGGGAGTGCTATCCCGCGGGCACGCGCCCAGAGGTAGATGTCACGCGGGGCAACACGCCAGAAGGCGCTGTCCTCCGCCGGGTTCAGCAACGGCAACTGTCCCTGCGCAGCAGCCTGTTCCACAAGTCCCCACAGGACCTCCTCGGCGCTGGCCAGCCCGGGAGAGGAGAGCAGGGCTCCCCATTCTTCCGGCTCGATGGCCAGCAGCAGTGGCACCGCCTCGCTCCGCAGGGACCACTCTTCCCGCCTGGTCCATTTCTCGTAGAGCAGCTGCTGCTGCATAAGCTCCCGGGGAGACTCGGCGCTCACACGCTGGTCCGAGAGGTGGCTGGCAATCTGGTCCAGGGCGGTGACGAAGTCAGCGGTCTGATCCTCGGCCATTGGCTGCTACCTTCGCTGCAGGGTGACATGGGGCGGCTACTTTACCGGAACCCGGCCGGGCTGCAAATGTCCTTTTCCGGATGGCAGGGGGAGAACCGTGCCCTCGGGAGGCTATCATTGGGAAGCATCGGAGCCCCGGCCTGGAGGGAGAGGAGAGAGAAAGATGATGGGGAAGAGCGGGAAAATGGACCGACGGGAATTCCTTGGACTGCTCGGGCTCTCCGGCGGCGGCCTGCTGCTGGGCTGGCTGGGGGGCTGCGCGGTCGACCCGGTGACCGGCAGGCAGAGCATGGTGATGCTGTCGGAACGGCAGGAGGTCGAGATCGACCGCCGGCAGGCCCCGCACATCTTCTCTGCCGACTACGGGGAGGTCGGCAACCCCGTCATCCGGCGCTACCTGGAGGAGGTCGGGAGGCGGCTGGTGCGGGTCTCCCATCGCCCCGATCGCCCCTACACCTTCCACGCCGTGAACGCGGTGCACATGAACGCCTATTCCCTCCCTGGCGGGACCGTTGCGGTGACCCGGGGGATGCTGGTGGAGCTGTCCAGCGAGGCAGAGCTCGCCGCCCTGCTGGGACACGAGATCGCCCACGTCACCGCCCGCCATGCCGCAGAACGTGCGGCCCAGGGGGCCCTGGCGAATATCTTCCTCGCCGGTGTGGGGGCACTGCTCGACTCCGGAGGCGCCGGGAGGCTGGTCCAGGATTTCGGCAGCCTCGGCGCGGGGGCCCTCCTGGCCCACTATTCGCGCGAGGATGAGAGGGAGGCCGACGCCCTGGGCATGGAATACATGGTGCGGGCCGGCTACAACCCGGAGGGGATGGTGGCCCTGACCCGGATCCTGGTGGAGAAGGGCCGGGAGAGGCCGGACCTGTTCGCCCAGATGTTCGCCAGCCACCCACCGGGTGAGGAGCGCCTGCAGACCGCACTCCGCCTTGCCGCGGAACGCTACGCTTCGGCCCGTGGCCGTCCGCTGCTGCGCGAGCGCTACCTGGAGCACCTTTTTCCTCTGCTGCGGATCCGGCGTGCCATCCACATCATGCAGGACGGTCTCGAACTGATGTCCAAGCGGCGATACCGGGAGGCGGAGAATGCCTTTGCCAGCGCCCTGGCCCAGGTCCCGGATGACTATGCGGGGCTGCTGATGATGGCCAAGGTCCAGCTTGCCCAGAACCGGCCGGAACAGGCCCGCCGCTTCATCGACCGGGCCCGCAGGGCCAACCCGACGGAGGCCCAGGCGGTCGGTCTGAGCGGGGTCACCTGGCTGATGCTGGACCGGCCACGCGAGGCCCTGCAGGACTTCGTCGCCTACGAGCGCATGCTCCCCGGCAATCCCGATATCGTCTTCTTCCAGGGGCTGGCGCTGGAGCGGATGGGCCGCAGCCGTGAGGCCGCCGCCGCCTACCAGCGCTATCTGAACAGCGGCGCCCGTGGGCGCAAGGCCCGCCATGCCTGGCAACGACTAAAGGAGTGGGGGTATCTGTAGCCCTAGTTTGCCAGCCCCTGCATCCGGTCCATCAGGTCCGGGAACCAGAGGGCCAGGCGCGGGAACAGCAGGAGCAGCACGATGGTGGCTACCTGGATGGCGACAAAGGGAATGATGCCGCGGTAGATCTGGGCCAGCCTGACCTCCGGCGGGGCCACCGCCTTGAGGTAGAAGAGGGAGAAGCCGAATGGCGGGGTCAGGAACGAGGTCTGCAGATTGACGGCGATGAGCAGGGCGAACCAGAGCAGGTCGATCCCGAGATGGCTGGCGATGGGGGCCAGGATGGGCACCACGATGAAGCAGATCTCGAGGAAGTCGAGGAAGAATCCGAGGGCGAAGATCGCCGCCATGCTGATGGCCAGAAAGGTCCACTGCCCGCCCGGCAGGCCGGTGAGGAGCTCGTGGACCAGCCGGTCACCGCCCAGACCGCGGAAGACCAGGCCGAAGGTGGTGGCGCCGATCAGGATGAGGAACACCATGCTGGTGAGGCGGGTGGTCTGGCGCATGCTCTCGTTGAGCATCTTCAGGTTCAGGCGGCGATGGCTCGCCGCCAGCGCCAGGGCGCCGAGTCCGCCGACTGCGGCCGATTCGGTGGGGGATGCGACCCCGAAGAAGATGGAGCCCAGCACCGCACCGACCAGCAGCAATGGCGGGACCAGGCTGCGCAGGACCCGGCCGGCCAGGGCCTCCTCCCGGCCATTCGTGCCGATGGTCGGCGCCACCGCTGGGCGCCACCAGCTCAGCAGCAGGATATAGAGCAGGAAGAGGGAGATCAGCAGGAC
>RFJX01000234.1 GCA_003694425.1 Gammaproteobacteria bacterium | reverse complement strand
GCGGGACCCTCTTCGAACGCTTGCGCCCCGCCTTCGGCGGGCGACTGGGCCGCCGGGGCCACCGTCTGTTCCGTTGCCGACGGCCCGGGCGACGCCTCCGGCTCCTCCGTACCGGCCACCACCCGTTGGGCAGCGGTGGTTTCCACGGCAACGACATCGCCCTCTTCCGTTACCCCGGATGGCTCTGCAGCCGCACCATCTTCAGGTTGGACCTCTTTGCCAGCCGGCTCCGCCGCCTCCCCGGCCTCGGGCAGCTCCTCTTCGGGAGGGGGCCCTGCAGGGGCCGTGGACGGTTCCTCTGACTCCGCTGCCTCCGCTGCTTCCTCTGCCTCCTCGCTCACCTCTGTCCCGGCATGCGCTTCCGGCGCAGTGACGGCATCGGCCGGCACTTCCTCCCGGGGCGGCTGCGCCACTTCAGCCGCCTCTTCCTCTTCTTCCAGGGCATCGAGCAGCTCCCCTGTCTCCGCCGGAGCTGCCGGCTGCTCCACGGGGTTCTCCTCTTCCACCTCAGCCTCTGCGCCAGCCTCCTGCTCCGCCTGTCGTGCTGCCTCCTCCTTTCTGCGGTTGAAGGCCGCCTGATATTCGCGCAGGAGTTCCTCCATTTCCTGCCGGCTCTGCTCCAGCTCCCTGCTCATCTCGCCCTTCTCCTGCTGCAGCTGCTCCAGGTTGCGTCCCATCTCCTCCAGTTCCGAGGCCTCCACCATCCCAGCCGGCATGAGCTCGAGGGCCGGCCGGATCATGGAATCGAGGGCCTGGGGCAGCTCCTTCAGGCGTCCGGGCTCGCGCCCCAGATAGACCCCGATGAGCAATCTGTAGAAGGCCTTCTCCCGATCCAGGAACTCCTCCACCGCGGCCTCCAGCTCTTCTCCTTCCAGGCCGTAGCCCTCGCTGAAGAGCCTGACCAGCGCCTCGCGGCGGGAAGGTTCCTCCCTGCTGACCGTCTCCACCAGGGCATCGGCCGCGGCCCGTTCACCCCGGCGCCGTTTCCAGGTACGCCAGCCGAAGAAGGCGGCGGCGGCCAGCAGCAGGACCAGCAGCTCCACCGCCAGGATCAGGAGGGTGGGAAGATAGGGTTGCAGGTTCACGGGCTCTCCTCCGGTTCGGGCTGGGCGCGGCGCCGGCGACGCCAGTACAGGAGCCCCCCGCCCAGCGGCACCAGGATCAGGAGGTTGACGACGAGCGCCTGCACCCCGGCTCGTGTCCAGTCGACTGGCTCGGGCGTCTCCCCTGCGGGCTGCCCGGACGCGGGTTCAGGCTCCTCTTCCGGCGGCGCGGCGGGTTCTTCCGGCGGCTGGGGCGCCTCGCCGAAGGAGAGGGGCTCCAGCTCCACCCGGAATGGCCGCCCCCGGGCGGTCTTTCCGGCGAGGGTGACGGTCAGCCGGTGCACGCCCGGGGGCAGCCCCTCCAGCCTCGCGACCCTCTGCTCCCCTTCCGGGGCGAACGTCACCTGCCGCTCCTCCCCTCCGGGCGCGGACAGCAGCCCCGTGACCTCCAGGCTGCCTGCCTGCAGCAGCCCCTGCTCGGGGGTCACCACGGCACGGAAGGACTGCCCCTGCTCCGTCTCCAGCGGCTCCACCTTCGCCGTCGCGGGCGCGGGGTGGACCTCGATGCTCAGCCTCCGTTCCCGCTCGAAGGTACCGGCGCTGGCCCTGGCGACGAGCTGGTAGCGGCCCGGGGACGGACTCAGGGGGTGCCCAAGGGAGAAGCGGTTGTCCTCCCCGAGATCCAGTTCGTGACGGTTCGCCTCGCCCTGTTCCGGGACGTTCTCGAGGCTCGCCCTGACCAGCTCGAGGAAATCGCGGCGGTTGATCGGCTTCCCCTTCTCGCTCAGCCACAGGGAGAACTCCAGCCCCTCTCCCGCCAGCAGGTGGCTGGGCGGCTCGGTGGTCTGCAGTTTGAGGTCGGTGACCACCAGCACCCGGTTGTCGGGGTCGATCTCCGCCTCGATCCACCACTCCCCGGGACGCGGCTGTTCGACGGTGATGAGGTCATAGCCCCGCTCGCTGGTCCAGCGCAGCGCCCGTCCGGCATCCCTCGCCGTCAGCACCTTGCCGTCCGGGGTGTGGAGGGCCGCCGGCTCGCTCCCCTCGGCGCGGAACACCAGCAGGGTCATCTCCTTCACGCTGCCGTCCACCTGAAAGCGGTTGTCCTTCAGCGGCAGGGTATCCACCCTGGCGCTCTGCTCGAACATCCGCAGGAAGATCCGGTTGAGGGTCTCGGCATCCTCGGCCAGCTCGTACCAGCCACCGGTGGCAAGGGCGATCTGCTTCAGCAGCTCGAGGTCGGCGTTGCGGGAGAGGGCCACCGTGTGCACCGTGAAGCCGGCCTCCTGGAGGGCGGGCAGCTGCAGCTCGAGGATCCGCCTCCTCGACTCCTCGCTCTCCCCGGGTTTCTTCGAGACATCCACCACCCCATCGGTCAGCAGGAGCACGACCCGCTCGCCCGCCCCTTTCCCTTCCCGATCGAAGGCCGCCGCATCGAGCGCCTTTTCGATATGGGTGAACAGCCCGCGGGAATGGATCCGGGCGGCGGCCTTGCGCGCCCGTTGCTGCCATTTGCCATCCACCTCCCCGTAGGGCACCAGGGGCCGTACCCCCTCGGCGAAGATCCAGACCCCGGCCTGGGCCCCCTTCGGGATCAGATCGGTGAGCAGTTTCAGGGCGGGGATGCGCAGGTTCTTCGGGTCGTTCTTCTTCATGCTGCCGGAGACATCGATCAGGATGCGCAGGTCGGCCGGCGGTGGCTCCGCGGCGGGCGCCTGGCCGCCGCCGCAGAGCAGGGCCAGCAGCAGGACCCTCCGGGCAATGCGGGCAATCGCGGGACTTTTCACCATCTGTTCACCACCGCTCCTCCATCTCCCTGTAGTATTACGGCCGATGAAACGGGAACTTGAGCCGCGCAGGGGATACCGGTCCCATCCCTGGGACCTCACGCCGAGGGAGGCGATCGCGCTGCAGCGCGAGCTGGCGCCGCTGGTGGTGCGGGAGGACCGGCTCGGCGCGGTGCGCCGGGTCGCCGGGGTAGACGTGGGATTCCGGAACGGCGGCCGGACCACCCGGGTGGCGGTGGCGGTGCTCGACTTCCCCTCGCTCGAGCCGGTGGACCGGGTGACCGGGGAATTCCCCACCTGCTTCCCCTACGTCCCGGGTCTGCTCTCCTTCCGCGAGGTGCCGGCCGTGCTCCGGGTGTGGGACCGCCTGCGCCAGGTGCCCGACCTGCTGCTCTGCGACGGTCAGGGGCTGGCCCACCCCAGGCGCCTCGGTATCGCCTGCCACCTCGGACTGCTGCTGGATCTGCCCTCCATCGGGGTGGCCAAGTCCCGCCTCATCGGCGAGCACGAGGAGCCGCCGCAGGAGCGCGGCGCCTGGGTTCCGCTCCTCGACGGCGAGGAGGTAATCGGCGCCGTCCTGCGCACCCGGGTGGGGGTGAAGCCGCTGTATGTCTCCATCGGCCACCGGGTGAGCCTGCCCACCGCCATCGACTACGTGATGAAGTGCACCACCCGCTACCGGCTGCCGGAGACCACCCGCATGTCCCACCGGCTGGCCTCGCAGGAGACGTGATGGAGCGGCCACCACTCAAGCGCCGGTTCAGGGAGGGGATGCGGCGGCTGGGCCGGGAGCACCTGCCCCCGCTGCTCTATCGCTACCCGATCGCCCTGCGCAACTGGCGCCGGGGCGAGCCCGAGATCCGGCTGCTGCCATCCCTGGTGCGGCCCGGATCGGTCGCCGTGGATGTCGGCGCCTTCCTCGGGGCGTACACCTTCTTCCTGCGGCGGCTGGCCGGCCATGTCCACGCCTTCGAACCCCAGCCGGCCTGCGCCCGCTTTCTGCGCCGGGCCTATCCGCGCCGGGTGACGGTGCACGAGTGCGCCCTCTCCGACCACGCGGGCCGGGCCGCTCTGCACGGTGGCGAAGGTCCCGACCAGGGCGCGCGCATCGGGGAGGAGAATGGGCGGGGCCGGATGGTGGAGCTGAAGAGGCTGGATGATTTCGCCCTGGAGGAGGTCGGCTTCATCAAGATCGACGCCGAGGGCTGCGAGTCGAAGGTGCTCAAGGGGGCGGACCTGACCCTCCGGCGCTGGCGGCCGGTGCTGCTGGTGGAGATCGAGCAACGCCATCTAGAGGTGCCGATCGCAGAGGTGTTCCGGGAGGTGCGGGAGCTGGGCTACCGCGGGAGTTTCCTCTGCCTGGGAGAGCGCCTTCCACTGGATCGCTTCTCGCTGGAGGCCCACCAGCTCGCCCGCCTCCAGGGTGACAGGAGCCGCCCCTACATCAACAACTTCATCTTCGAGCCCTCGTGAGGATGCAGGGGATGCCGCTCCGCCTCCTGCTCCTCTCCCTGCCACTGCTCCTCATCGCCTGCGCGGAGCCGGGCCCGCGCCTGCCGCCGCTGCCCCGGGAGGGGGTGATCCTGGCCTTCGGCGACAGCCTCACCTTCGGCAGCGGGGCGAGCGGCGGCGAGAGCTACCCTGCCGTGCTGGAGCAGCTGACCGGACGCAAGGTGATCAACGCCGGCATCCCCGGCGAGACGACGGCCGAGGGGCTGGAGCGCCTGCCGGCACTGCTGGACCGCCACCGGCCCGATCTGCTGCTGCTGTGCGAGGGGGGAAACGACATGCTCCGCCGGCTGGACCCCGGGGAGGCGGAGGCCAATCTGCGGCGCATGATCGGGGAGGCCAGAAGGCGCGGGGTCCCGGTCCTGCTCATCGCCGTGCCGCGACCGGGCCTGCTGCTCAGCGACGCAGGTTTCTACGCCCGGCTGGCCAGGGAGAGCAGGGTCCCCCTGCTGGCCGACGCCCTGCCCCGGATCCTCGCCGACGAGGCGCTCAAGTCCGATCCGGTCCACCCCAATGCCGCCGGTTACCGGAAGCTGGCCGAGGCGGTGCGCGACCGGCTGCGGGAACTCGGCGCCCTGCAGTGATGGTCGGTCAGGACCACCCGCGCCGGCGGAGCACCGGGGACCCGCCTCAGGCGTCTGCCCGGTTGGCGATCAGCTGCTCCACCACCGAAGGGTCCGCCAGGGTGCTGGTATCGCCCAGATTGTCCAGCTCGTTGGCGGCCACCTTGCGCAGGATCCGGCGCATGATCTTGCCGGAGCGGGTCTTCGGCAGGGCCGGTGCCCACTGGATCACGTCCGGCCTGGCGATGGGCCCGATCTCCTTCACCACCAGGTCGATGAGTTCCTTCTTCAGCTCCTCGCTCGGCTTCTCTCCCGCCATGAGGGTCACATAGGCGTAGATCCCCTGCCCCTTCACCGGATGGGGGCAGCCGACCACCGCCGCCTCCGCCACCTTCGGGTGCAGGACCAGTGCGCTCTCCACCTCCGCGGTACCGAGCCGGTGGCCGGAGACGTTGAGCACATCGTCGATGCGGCCGGTGATCCAGTAGTAGCCGTCGGCATCCCGGCGGGCACCGTCGCCGCTGAAGTAGTAGCCGGGGTACTGGGAGAAGTAGGTATCGTAGAACCGCTTGGGATCCCCCCAGACGTTGCGCATCTGTCCGGGCCAGGGGTGCTTCAGCACCAGCGCCCCCTCGCCCTCGCCCTCGATCTCCCGGCCCTTGTCGTCCAGCAGGGCGGGCTGCACGCCGAAGAAGGGCAGCGTCGCCGACCCCGGCTTGAGGTCGATGGCACCCGGCAGGGGGGTGATCAGGATCCCGCCGGTCTCGGTCTGCCACCAGGTGTCGACGATGGGGCAGCGCTCCTCGCCGACCACATGGTAGTACCACTCCCACGCCTCCGGGTTGATCGGCTCGCCCACCGTCCCGAGCAGGCGCAGGCTCTCGCGGGAGTGGCGCGTGACGAACTCGTCGCCCATGCCCATCAGCGCCCGGATGGCGGTCGGCGCGGTGTAGAAGATGTTCACCTGATGCCGGTCCACCACCTCCCAGAAGCGCCCGGCGTCGGGCCAGGTGGGGACCCCCTCGAACATCAGGGAGATGGCACCGTTGGCCAGCGGCCCGTAGACGATGTAGGTATGACCCGTGACCCAGCCGACATCGGCGGTGCACCAGTAGATGTCGCCGTCGTGATAGTCGAAGACCAGCCGGTGGGTCATGGCGGCATAGAGCAGATAGCCGCCGGTGGTGTGCAGCACCCCCTTGGGCTTGCCGGTGGATCCGGAGGTGTAGAGGATGAACAGCGGGTCCTCCGCCCCCATCGGTTCCGGCGGGCAGTCGGCCGGGACCCGCGCCTCCGCCTCGTGGTACCAGATGTCCCGCCCCTCATGCCAGGCAATCTCGCAACCGGCATGGCGCACCACCACCACCGTCTCCACGCCCGGGC
>RFJX01000024.1 GCA_003694425.1 Gammaproteobacteria bacterium | reverse complement strand
CGCTGGCTGGCCCTCCCGCTGCTGCTCCTCGTCCCCCTGCTGGCCGGCGCCCTCTATCTCGGCCTCGGCACCCCCGCCGCCCTGCTGGAGCAGTCCGGAGGCGGCCCGGGTGCGATGGATATCGAGGCGATGGTGGACGGGCTCGCCGCCCGCCTGGAGCAGGCGCCCGACGACGCCGAGGGATGGGCCATGCTCGGGCGCAGCTACATGGTCCTGAAGCGTTACCCGGAGGCGGCCAGCGCCTTCGGCCGCCTCCGGGAGCTGGTCGGGGACGACCCCCGCGTGCTGGTGCGCCTGGCGGATGCCCTGGCCATGACCCACCAGCGGGTCTCCGGCCAGCCCGCCCGTCTCCTGCGCCAGGCCCTCAAGCAGGACCCGGAGAATGTCGAGGCCCTGTGGATGCTGGGGATGGCCGAGGCGGAGAAGGGACGCTACCGGCAGGCGCTGGACTACTGGCAGAAGGCCGAAGGCCTGCTGGAGGAGGAACCGCAGGCCCGGGCCGAGCTGCAGGGCCTGATCCGGGATGCCCGCGCGCGGCTGGGCATGGCACAGGCGGATCAGAAGCCGCAGCAGGATACCCCTGAGCCCGGCGCGAGGAAGGAAACGGGCACCGCCGCGATCCCGGTCGAGGTCTCTCTCGACCCGGCGCTGAAGGGAGCGGCTCCTGCCGACGCGGCGCTCTTCATCCTGGCGAGGGCGGTGGATGGCCCGCCGATGCCACTGGCCGTGGTGCGCCGCAAGGTGTCCGACCTGCCACTCACCGTGCGCCTGGACGACTCCCTGGCGATGATGCCGCAGATGCGCATCTCCGCCTTTCCCCGGGTCCGGGTCGAGGCGCGCATCTCCCTCAGCGGGCAGGCGAAGCCCGGCCCCGGGGACCTGCAGGCCCGGCCGGTGGAGGTGGATACCGGCGCACCGGCCCCGGTCAGGCTGCTGATCGACCAGCGGCTACCCTGACGGAACGTCTCCAGGGTCTGGCGCGCCACACCGCACAGAGGCCGCGGCCATCGCTCACGCCGCCTCGCTCTGCCGGTCTATCACCTCGATCTCCATCCCCCCCTGCTCCGCGATGGCCAGGATCGAGGCGTGTACCGGGCAGTGCTCGGCCACCCGCGCGATCGCCTTGCGGCGCTGGCCCACCTCGGCGTGGGGGAGCCTGATCACGGCCCGCATGTTGGTCAGGCGGGTCGGGTTCTGCTCCGAGTCGAACACCATCTCCACGCTCAGGTCTCGGGTGTCGATCCCGCACTCCTCGCAGTACTGGGCGACGAAGGCGCCGATGCAGCTGCCGAGCGAGGCTACGAACAGCTCCGGCGGCTTCGGCGCCCGGTCCCTGCCGCCCATGCCCGCGGGCAGGTCGATCTGCAGGCGGTGGTTGCCCAGCTCGGCCTCGAACAGGCGATCCCCCAGGTATCGGGTATTGATCCGCGGCATCTCGTCTCCTCCATATATTAGCTATTTCTAATATATAGGATCCGGGGGTGATTGCAAGCAGCCGTTCAGATCCCGGCGCGGGGGCGCAGGAGGCGGGCCACGGCCAGGCACTCGAGCCCGAAGGGGAGGTAGCCGGCATAGCCGGGCAGCGGCATCTCGAACAGGTGCAGGCAGTCCAGGCCCGGAACCGTATAGAGCCACTTGATCCGGGCCTGCCAGTTCCACAGCTCCCAGAACAGCCCGCAGCACAGTGCGGCCAGGGCGATACAGAAGGCCTCGTCCCGGCAGCGCGGGCCCCAGCCGTCCAGGATGGAGGGCAGCCCCTGGAGCCGTTGCAGTCCGGTGATCACCGCCAGCGGCGCAAGCCACAGGAGGGGATAGAGGGTGTGCGGCAGGATCGGCAGCAGCAGCAAGCCGAGCAGCCCCGCCGCAAGCAGGGGCCCGCCGCACCACGCGGGGGGCGTGTCACCGCCCTGCTCCAGGCGCAGGAGACTGGCCAGCAGATCCCGGGTCCCGATCACCGCCGGCAGCACGGTGGAGAAGGCGAGGGAGGCGCGCAGGGTATAGGCGAGGTCGTCTGCGGGCAGGGCCCCCACGTAGCGCCAGTTGTGGACGAAGCCGTTGAGGAACTCGAAATACCACCAGAACAGGGCACTGCCCAGGAACAGGAGCAGGGCATCGGCGGGGCGCTGGCGTAACAGCGAGCGCCCGCCCCGCCACCAGGCGAGCCCGTTCACGGTGACGATGTAGCCCAGCCACAGGGGGGTGAAGATCCAGGGTTGCAGCGGCGCCAGCGCGGGGGTGGCGCTCCAGGAGATCGGCCACGCCAGCAGGATCAGGGCCGGGCCCGCCCAGCCCCAGCCCGGAAAGGCACGGACCGTGCCGGCTCCCCGATGCAGGTGGCGCCGCAGCCAGACGAACAGCAACAGCAGGAGGGCGAGGAGCACCAGGGTCAGGCCGGTGAGCAGCAGCCAGGAGCAGCCCCCGGGCCCCGCCACGAGGCTGCGCCAGGGAAAACGCAGGTGGGGGCCGAGGGGCAGCCCGGCCAGCCAGGCGCCGGCCAGGGGCGGCAGGAACAGACCAGCCGCGAACAGCAGTAACCGCAGCGAGGTCACGGCGGTTGCGGCCCCTCCTCAGAGGAAGTTGTGCGCCACCACCCGCTGGTTCCGGTACTGCTCCGGGACCTCCGGCCGGATGTCGAAGGGGATGCAGATCCGCTGCTCGTCGGAATGGAAGGGAATGGTGCGGTGGAAGACCGAGGAGGGGAAGAAGATGATGTCCCCGACCTTGCCCACCTTGACCGCCGAGGGGAATTCGTCGTGCAGCCGGGGATAATCGTCACCGTCCGTGCTCACCTCCAGGGCCCCCTCGTGCGGGTCCTTCTTGTGTTGCGGCATGGCGATGTAGAGCACCCCGCTGATCCAGCCTTCCTCGTGGATGTGCGAAGTGACATAGCCGCCCTGGCTCAGCTTCACGAACCAGGAGCTGTTGAAGTGCAGATTGTGGGGGAAGAGCTTCATGTACAGGCAGCTCTCGCCGACCCGCTCCATGTGCTCCTGATAGTACTCGCGGATCTTGCGCCGCACGATCTCGCCCAGCTGGCGGAAGGAGGGCTCGGGCCGCTTGAGCAGATTGCCCGCGGACTGCATGCCGTTGATCACCCGCCCCTGCATCTTCTGCGAGATGCTGGCACTCTCGATGTCCCGCAGCAGGGCCTCGCGCAGCTCGCTGTGCTCCCCCGTCAGCTCGGGGATCGAGGAGTGGTGCACGAAGGAGAGCGGGTCCGGGCAGAAGCGATAGGGGTCCTCGAGCCGGAAGTTGGTCGCGTAGTGGGTGCAGAGGGTGGCCAGGAAGGGAGAGATGTGGTTCTTGCCCAGGACCGCCTGCAGCTTCTCGCGGAAGGTGTCGAACTGCTCCATCTTGTAGTGACAGTAGAGCACCCGTTCCTGGTAGTCGTAGACCTGCGCCTGCTGGTAGTGTGGCAGGGCCTCCGCGATACGCTGCTGGTCGGAATAGAGCTCGGCCAGGTGGTAATGGGCATGGCCCAGCCCCTCCTCGATCTCGAAGGCCTTGTGGAAGGCGGCGATGGCCTCCTCGTACTGGCCCAGCTCCCGCAGGGCCACGGCCATGGCGCTGTAGGCGAGGGCGTATCCGGGATTCAGACGGATGGCCTTCTCGTAGTGTTCCACCGCCTCGCGCAGGAAACCGAGGTTCTTCAGCGCCGCCCCCATGTTGAACAGGACCAGGGCGTCGGGCTGGATGCCAAGCGCCTTCTCATAGGCCCTGAGCGCCTCTCCCATCAGGCCCTGCTCCTGCAGCACCACCCCCAGATTGGTCTGGGCCTCGTGGAAGCGGGGTTCCAGCTCCACCGCCTTGCGGTACCAGGCGGCCGCCTCCTCGTAGCGGCCGAGGCGCTGGCAGACGACCCCCAGATTGTAGAGGGCGTCGGTGAAGCGGGGGTTGAGCGACACCGCCTTGCGGAAGGCCCTCGCGGCCTCCTCCAGCTGTTCGGCCTGAAGGCTGAGGGCCCCGAGATTGAACTGGAGCTCGGGAACGTTGGGGGCCTGTTTCACCGCCTTGCGCAGGGCGGTGACGGCCTCGTCGTTGCGCCCCTGGGCCGCCAGGGCGTGGGCCAGGGCGCTGTTGATGTTGACATCACGCGGCCAGCTGCGCAGCAGCCTGCGGGCCTGCTTCTCGGCCTCGGCGAAGCGGCCGGCATTGAGCTGGGCGAACAGTGCCTGCACTTCATGGACCGGGGGCTGGATGGCCTGGGCCTTCATTCGTCCACACCGCGGTTGCTGATCCCGTTCCATTCTAGGCCGGCCTCCGAGAGGGTGTCCAGCATGCCGGGGCGGGAAGGGATGGTGGGCCGTCAGGGACTCGAACCCTGGACCAACGGATTAAAAGTCCGGTGCTCTACCAACTGAGCTAACGGCCCCCGGAGCGGGAGAGGGATGATAACGGAACGCTGGCCGGCGGTGAAGCGCGGGCCGCCTCCGCCAGCCTGCAGGCGGCCCGGTCCCTTGATCTTTCACCTCTGCGCCCTTAGATTTGCGCGCAATCTGCGTTGCACCGCCCGCCTTCGGCCAAGGGCGGTTCCATCGTTCATGGCACGGCCTGCCGGCCTGCTTCAAGACCTGGGAGGATCGACCGATGCCCATCTACGAATATCGCTGCCAGTCCTGCGGACACGAGCTGGAGGCCTTGCAGAAGGTGAGCGAGGAGCCGCTGCGCGAGTGCCCGTCGTGCGGCAAACCCACCCTGCGCCGCCTGGTCTCCGCCGCCGGCTTCCGGCTGAGCGGCAGCGGCTGGTACGAGACCGATTTCAAGGACAAGAAGAGCCAGCGTCACGTCAAGCGCGAGGAGGGCAAATCACCGGGTGAGTCCGGCGGCGGAGAGGGCAAGGCGGGCGGAAGCGACAAGGCCGCCCCGAAGAAGGCCTCCGCCGCCTGATGCCAGCCGGCCCGGAGGAGGCCCTTACTCCCTTCGCGACCCTGGTCCCTGCCGTCGGCGCAACGGGAGGGGCCGTCCCCGGGCAGTCCCCGCTTGCGCGAAGGCATCTCATCCAGTAGCTTGTCCGCGATGCCTCGTTCCATGACCAGGCCCGGCACCCCGCAGGGGCGCCGCCGCGGCACCCCACCTGTGCCCCCTCTCCGGACCCCGCCCCCGGTCTCCAGCGCGGACCGGCTGAGCCTGACCATCACCCTGGCGATCATCCTGCACGCCATCATCATCCTCGGCGTGAGTTTCTCTCCGGACGAGGAACCGGCGAACAGGTTCAGGACCCTCGACGTCACCCTGGTACACAGCAAGAGCCAGGAGGCGCCCGACGAGGCGACCCTGCTGGCGCAGGCCAACCAGATCGGAGGCGGTGAGAGCCCGCAGCCGCAACGCCCCGATTTACGGTCGCATT
>RFJX01000233.1 GCA_003694425.1 Gammaproteobacteria bacterium | reverse complement strand
TCACTGAAAACTCACCACTGATCACCGCCCCATCCTTGCCAAACCCGTGACCACTGCCGACAATAGCGCCCCATGAATCCGGGTTTCCCGTTCTCCCGCATCCTCCTCCTGCTGCTGGCCGCCCTGCTGCTGGCACGCCCCCTCATGGCGGCGGAGGAGGCGAAAGAGGGGGAGGAAGGCGCAGAAGCCAGGCCGAAGGCGGTCTATGTCGATCTCGCCCCCCCCTTCGTGACCAACTACGGAAGCCCCGCCAGGGGACACCACTATATCCAGGCGCGCATCACCCTCCGGGTCGAGGGACCCGATGCCGAGGAAAAGATCGAGTTCCACAAGGCGCCCCTGCGCCACAATCTGGTCATGCTGCTCTCGGGCATCCCCCGCGGGGAGGCCGACACCCCGGAGCAGCGCGAAGTGATCCGCAAGAAGGCCCTCAAGGTGGTGCAGGAGACCATGAAGGAGCTGGAACCGGAGATCGAGGTCAAGGACCTCCTCTTCACCAGCTTCGTGATCCAGTAGTTTCTGGTTCCAGACAGGAAAAGACCCACCACGGAGACACGGAGGTCACGGAGTTCTTACGGTTGCTCAAGGCTTTGTCAGGCCTGCGATCGATTCGTCCCACTACCCGCCTATCGGTCAGCAAGTCCGACAGCAGAAGGCCAACAGCCGATGACCATTGACTCTCCGTGACCTCCGTGTCTCTGTGGTGAGAATCCCTGTTTCCTGATTTCCGCTATAATGAGCGGCTCGACTTTGTCCACTCTCAGGAGGCCCCAAGCCGTGCTCGAAGCCTATCGCAAACACGCAGAAGAACGCGCCGCCCTCGGCATCCCGCCCAAGCCCCTGGATCCGGAACAGACCGCCGCCCTGGTGGAGCTGCTGAAGGCCCCCCCGGCAGGGGAGGAGGAATTCCTGCTCGATCTCATCACCAACCGCGTGCCGCCGGGGGTGGACGAGGCGGCCTACGTCAAGGCCGGTTTCCTGGCCGCAATTGCAAGGGGCGAGGCCCGGTGTCCGCTGATCGACCGGGTCCACGCCATCGAACTGCTCGGAACCATGCAGGGCGGCTACAACATCGCCCCCCTGGTCGAGGCGCTCGATGACGAGGCGCTCGCCGAGGCCGCCGTCAAGGCGCTCTCCCACACCCTGCTCATCTTCGATGCCTTTCACGACGTGCAGGAGAAGATGGAGGCCGGCAACGAGCACGCCCGGCAGGTGATCCGCTCCTGGGCCGACGCCGAGTGGTTCACCAGCCGCCCCGAGGTCCCGGAGAAGATCACCGTCACGGTGTTCAAGGTACCGGGGGAGACCAATACCGACGACCTCTCCCCGGCCCCCGACGCCTGGTCGCGCCCCGACATCCCGCTGCACGCCCTGGCCATGCTGAAGATGCCGCGTCCCGGCATCACCCCGGACAAGCCGGGCGAGATCGGCCCCATCAGCCAGATCGAGGCGCTCAAGAAGAAGGGGCATCCGCTGGCCTATGTCGGTGACGTCGTGGGAACCGGCTCCTCGCGCAAGTCGGCCACCAACTCGGTCCTCTGGCACATGGGCCACGACATCCCCTACGTCCCCAACAAGCGCGCCGGCGGCTACTGTTTCGGCGGCAAGATCGCCCCGATCTTCTTCAACACCATGGAAGACGCCGGCGCCCTGCCGATCGAGATGGACGTCTCGAAGATGGAGATGGGTGACGTGGTCGACATCCACCCCTACGAGGGGGTGGCCCGCAATCACGAGACCGGCGAGGAGCTGGCCCGCTTCGAACTCAAGACCAACACCCTGCTGGACGAGGTCCGTGCCGGCGGGCGGATCCCGCTGATCATCGGCCGTGGACTGACCGACAAGGCGCGCGAGGTCTTCGGGGAAGGGCCCTCCGATGTGTTCCAGCGCCCGCCGCAGGTCGAGGGTTCCGGCAAGGGCTTCACCCTGGCGCAGAAGATGGTCGGCCGCGCCTGCGGCGTCGAAGGGGTGCGCCCCGGACAGTACTGCGAGCCGAAGATGACCACCGTCGGCTCCCAGGACACCACCGGCCCGATGACCCGCGACGAGCTCAAGGACCTGGCCTGCCTGGGCTTTTCCGCCGACCTGGTGCTGCAGTCCTTCTGCCATACCGCCGCCTACCCCAAGCCGGTGGACGTGCAGACCCATCACACGCTGCCGGACTTCATCATGAATCGTGGCGGCGTGAGTCTGCGTCCGGGCGACGGCATCATCCACTCCTGGCTCAACCGGATGCTGTTGCCCGATACCGTCGGCACCGGTGGTGACTCCCACACCCGCTTCCCGATCGGCATCTCCTTCCCGGCCGGCTCCGGCCTGGTGGCCTTCGCCGCCGCCACCGGCGTGATGCCGCTGGACATGCCGGAATCGGTTCTGGTGCGCTTCTCCGGTGAGATGCAGCCGGGCGTCACGTTGCGCGACCTGGTCAACGCCATCCCCTACGCCGCCATCCAGCAGGGCCTGCTGACGGTCGCGAAGGAAGGCAAGAAGAACATCTTCTCCGGTCGCATCCTGGAGATCGAGGGCCTGCCCCACCTGAAGGTGGAACAGGCCTTCGAGCTGTCGGACGCCTCGGCCGAGCGCTCCGCGGCTGGCTGCACCATCAAGCTGGACAAGGAGCCCATCATCGAATATCTGAAGTCCAACGTCACCCTGCTGCGCTGGATGATCGACCAGGGCTATGGCGACGCCCGGACCCTGGAACGGCGCGCCCGCAGGATGGAGGAGTGGCTGGCCAATCCGGAGCTGATGGAGGCCGACCCGGACGCCGAATATGCCGCCGTGATCGAGATCGACCTGAACCAGATCCGGGAGCCGATCCTGGCCTGCCCCAACGACCCGGACGACGTCAAGCCGCTCTCGGAGGTCGCCGGCGACCGGATCGACGAGGTCTTCATCGGCTCCTGCATGACCAACATCGGCCACTACCGGGCGGCCGGCAAGGTGCTGGAGAAGGCCTCCGCCCCCCTCCCCACCCGGCTCTGGATCTGCCCGCCGACGCGGATGGACCAGCACCAGCTCACCGAGGAGGGCTATTACGCCATCTTCGGCCGTGCCGGCGCCCGCACCGAACTGCCGGGCTGCTCGCTCTGCATGGGCAACCAGGCGCGGGTCGCGCCGGGGGCGAAGGTGGTCTCCACCTCCACCCGCAACTTCCCCAACCGCCTCGGGGACGGCGCCGACGTCTACCTCGGGTCGGCCGAGCTGGCGGCGGTCTCCGCCATCCTCGGCAAGTTGCCTACGGTGGAGGAATACATGGAGTACGCCCGTGACCTGAACACCATGGCCGGCGAGATCTACCGCTACCTGAACTTCAACGAGATCGAGGAGTATCAGAAGGCGGCGGAACAGGCCCGGGAGAAGGTCCGGGATCTCTCCGTCGGCGCCGCGGCCTGAGCATGTCCCCGCGGCGGGGGAGTACTCTCCCGCCGCGGGTACTGTCCACACCATCGAAGCCTCACCCACCCAGGAAACCGTGTCATGCCGCTAGTCAACATCTCCATCCTCAAGGGCCGGTCAGCCGCCTACCGCAAGGCCGTTGCCGACGCCGTGAACAGTGCCGTCATCGAGACCATGGGCTTCCCGGCCGATGACCGCTACCAGATCATCCACGAGCACGAACCGGACTGCCTGCAGCTGCAGGAGCGCGAAGGCGACCGCGTGATGATGCACCTGATCATGCGTGCCGGGAGGTCCGACGAGGCGAAGAAGGCCTTCTACGCCAGGGTGGTGGAAAAGCTGGCCGAGGATCCGGGCATCGACCCGGCCAACGTCATGATCTGCATCGTCGAGAACCATGACATCGACTGGTCGTTCCGGGACGGAATCGCCCAGTTCGTGAGCTGAAGCCCAGCGCCAGGGCTTCCCGGGGAGGGAGCCGGGGTCCTGCCGGGCAGACTCTCTACTGGAAAAAGAAGCGCGGTTCCCCGAAGGCCGGCTCGAGCTGGTCCAGCCAGGTGGCCCGCTCGTCGAAGCGGGCGAAGAAGGGACGATAGCACCACCCCGGATCACGGGCCTGCAGGAAACGCAGGACGAAGACCTTCTCTCCCTGCAGTTCCTCCACACCCAGCACCTCCACCTTGCCCGGCGCGGCACTCATCGAAGGACCCCGTACCGTCCGCGCGAGACCGGAAAGGTGTGACGCGGCTTCCCGATAGATGTTCCAGGCGCGGACCAGCGGCACCTCGAAATAGTGCCGTGCCCCGGTATCCCGCTCCACGAACATGTAGTAGGGAACCATCCCCAGTCTCACCTGTGTCCGCCACAGGCGATTCCAGACATGCGGGTCGTCGTTGACATGTGCCAGGAGAGGCGCCTGGGTCCGGATCACGGCCCCGGTATCCCGTATCCGCCGGATCGCCTCGCGCGCGATCGGGGTCTCCAGCTCCCGCCAGTGGTTGACATGGGCCATCAGTGAGAGATGCCGGCCGCTTTCGACGACGCGCTCGAACAGCCGCAGCAGCTCGTCGGCATCGGGATCGGTTACATAACGGTAGGGCCAGAAGGAGAGCGATTTGGTGCCGATGCGGATGTCCCGGACATGTTCCAGCCCCGGCGTCAGCAGGCCATCAAGAAGCTCGCCCAGGTGACGGGTCTTCATCACCATGGGGTCGCCACCGGTGATCAGCAGGTCGTTGACCTCCAGATGACTGCGCAGATAGCGGTGGAGCTGGCTGATCTCCTGGCCGGAGAAGCGCAGTCCGGTATCGCCGATGAACTGGGCCCAGCGGAAACAGAAGGAACAATAGCTGTGGCAGGTCTGCCCCCGAGCCGGGAAGAACAGCACCGTCTCGGCATATTTGTGCTGGACCCCCCGGAGCGGTTTTCCGTCCGGGCGGGGAACATTGTGCTCCATCTGACCGGCGGGATGCGGATTCAGCTCCCTGCGTACGGCATCGACCTCGCGCGCGAGATGCGCCCGATCTCCGGTATCCATGGCGTCGGAGACCCGGCGAAAGTGCTCGGGAGAGAGCATCCCGGGTTGCGGGAAGGTGAGCTGGAAGATCGGGTCCTCGGGGACCTGTTTCCAGTCGATCAGCTGTTCGATGACATAGCGGTTCACCCGGAACGGGAGGACCTGGCTCACCACCTCCATGGCTCGCCTGTGCCCCGGTTCGAGGTGCGCAATCCGGTCCAACCGGCCGAGCTGACGCGCCGTGACCAGTTCCAGGCTGGGGTTTCCCCAGGGAGATGATGCGGGAGTTCTGTCCTGTCGGGTCTTGTCGCGGCTCATCAAAAATATCTCATGGTGTCAGAGGGATGGGGCCTCAACGACCATGGCCTGGCCTGCAGCAGCAGAAGATCCCTTCAAAAACAGGGTGATACCCTAACACAGAGATGATGCATCCGGCAACGGCAGAAAAATGGGCCGGTCCGCCACTCCTCCCTGTCCGGCGGACCGGACCGTCTTCAGAGGGCAGCGGCGCCGGCGGCGGCGATCTGGCCGTCCTCGTGCGACTTGACCCCGCTGATGCCAATGGCCCCGACGATGTCACCCTCGTGGACCAGGGGAACTCCTCCCTCGATCGGCAGCATGCCGGGCATCGCCAGATAGCCCTGGCGGCCACTGGCCACGGTCTCCTCCCAGAACTTGGTCGGACGCCGGAACATCAGCGCCACCTTGGCCTTGGTGATGGCCACATCGATGCTGCCGAGCTGCACCTTCTCGCGCTGCAGATACATCAGGTGGCCACCGTCGTCCACGATTGCGATCACGACGTTCCAGCCGTTCCGCTCGGCCTCGGCCTGGGCGGCGGCGGCGACCCGCTTGGCATCATCGAGGCTCAGGATCTTCTTGTCATACATGAGCAGTGTCCCCCGGTTGATTGAAACAGGTGACCGCCCCTGGCTCCGGGACGGCCATCGAGGCGGGATTATCTCACACTGCGGACGACGTAGAATGACCCCATGATCTACTATGTCCTCGACCCGATGTGCAGCTGGTGCTGGGGATTCAACCCCGCCCTCGAGATGCTGCTGGAGGCACTCCCGCCGGGAGAGAAGGTCCGCTATGTCATGGGGGGACTGGCGCCCGACAGCACCGAACCGATGCCGGCGCAGACCCGGGAATATGTCCGGGAGCAGTGGCGTCTCGTCTCCGCACGGACCGGTGCCCACTTCAACTGGGACTTCTGGGAGCGCTGCCGGCCCCGGCGATCCACCTGGCCGGCCTGCCGGGCGGTGATCGCCGCCGGTCTGCAGGGCGAACGGAATGTCCCCGGCATGATCCGCGCCATCCAGGAGGCCTATTACCTGCAGGCGCGCAACCCCTCCGAACGGGAGGTCCTGATCGAGCTGGCCGGAGAGATCGGGCTGGACCCCCACCGTTTCGCCCTGGACCTGGAG
>RFJX01000232.1 GCA_003694425.1 Gammaproteobacteria bacterium | reverse complement strand
TTGCCGCGCTGGATCAGCGGCAGGCTCCCGATGTGGCTCTCGAACAGCGCTTCTGGCGCGGAAACCTTCGCGGCAGCTGGCATGGAGGACTCCTGATCAGTTCCATAAAACAGCAGATTTTCCCACATCGTGGCGGGGTTCGCCATGAGGTGATGCAATCGGCCCGAGGTGTTTTTGAACCGGATTCGCCGGAAATGATACGGCCGGCAGGGCCTCGGGCTCGCCGACCGGATCGACCATCTGCGATGGCTCCTTGTACCCGCCCGGTCTGATACAATCGCGCGACCCGAACGAGCCGCCGAGACAGCCGACTTGAACCCGAAGATCGCCCTGCACGGTTTCAACAACCTGACCAAGTCGCTCAGCTTCAACATCTACGACATCTGCTACACCGACAGCGACGCCCAGCTGCAGGACTACCTGGCCTATATCGACGATGCCTACAACGGCAAGCGGCTGACTGCGATCCTGGAGACGGTGGCGGAGATCATCGGTGCGCGGGTACTCAACGTGGCCCATGCCGACTACGACCCCGTCGGGGCCAGCGTCACCATGCTGATCAGCGAGGAGGCCAATCCGCCGCTGGAGCTGGGCACCAGCGCCTCACCGGGTCCCCTGCCGGAGACCGTGGTGGCGCACCTGGACAAGAGCCACATCGCCGTCCATACCTATCCCGAGAGCCACCCCGCGGGGGGGATCAGCACCTTCCGGGCCGATATCGACGTGGCGACCTGCGGCCGCATCTCGCCGCTCAAGGCCCTGAATTATCTCATCCACGCCTTCGAGTCGGATATCGTCATAATGGATTACCGGGTGCGGGGCTTCACCCGCGACATCCACGGGGACAAACTCTTCATCGACCACCAGATCCATTCCATCCAGGACTTCCTCGACGAGGAGACCAAGGACCGCTACCAGGCGGTGGACGTCAACGTCTTCGAGGAGAACCTCTTCCACACCAAGATGAGGCTGCTGGACTTCAACCTGGACGACTATATGTTCCGGCTGGAGGCGGACCGGCTGCCGGAAGACGAGCGCAGGCGGATCGAGGCCCTGCTGCAGCAGGAGATGGAGGAGATCTTCTACGGCAGGCGGCTCTGACCGGAGCCGTGCAGGCAAGGCGGAAGGGGCGCCGGCATGGCGCCCCCTCGCGGCGGGCTCAGGAGGCGTTCAGCGTTCCAGGTACTTGAGCTTGCCCGGCACGTCCTTCCACTCGTCGGCATCGGGCAGCGGGTCCTTGGCCTCGGTGATCACCGGCCATTCCTTGGAGAGCTCGGCGTTGAGCTCGATGAATTGCTTCTGGTCGGCCGGCACGTCCTCCTCCGAGACGATCGCCTCCACCGGGCACTCCGGCTCGCACAGGGTGCAATCGATACACTCGTCCGGATCGATGACCAGCATGTTGGGGCCTTCGTGGAAGCAGTCCACCGGACAGACCTCGACGCAATCGGTGTACTTGCACTTGATGCAGTTTTCGATGACTACGAATGCCATGGTTTCACCTTTCCCGGGTTTGACGACAGATCCTGTGGCAGCCGCCGTTCACTGGCGGCGCAATCGATATATTTTCGCAGAAAGCCGTGCGCGGTAACAGGGCCGTGGCGGGGCTTCATTCCTGCTCCAGGCCACGCCTGAGGCGGTAGAGGAGGTCGAGGGCCTCGCGCGGGGTGAGCCCGTCGGGGTCGATCGCCTTCAGTTGGCGGACCAGATCCGCCCCTCTGCCCGTGCCGGGTCCGGGGGCGAACAGGTCGGGTTGCGGGCGGTGCGGCTGCTGCAGTTCCACCTGGCGCGCCTCCAGCTCCCGCAGATGCTCCCGCGCCCGGCGCACCACCGCCTCCGGCACGCCCGCCAGCAGGGCCACCTGCAGGCCGTAGGACTGGCTCGCCGGCCCCTCCCGCACCTGGTGCAGGAAGACCAGGCTGTCCCCATGCTCGACGGCATCGAGGCGCACATTGGCCACCCCTTCCAGCTCCTCGGCCAAGGCGGTCAGCTCGAAGTAGTGGGTGGCGAAGAGGCAGAAGGGGCGCAGCTCGCCGGCCAGGGCCTCGGCCGTCGCCCAGGCGAGGGCGAGGCCGTCGAAGGTGCTGGTGCCGCGCCCGATCTCGTCCATCAGCACCAGGCTGTGGGAGGTGGCGTTGTGGAGGATATTGGCGGTCTCGGTCATCTCCACCATGAAGGTGGAGCGGCCCGAGGCCAGCTCGTCCGCGGCGCCGATCCGGGTGAAGATCCGGTCCACCGGGCCGATGCGGGCGCTGGCGGCGGGGACGAAGGCGCCGGCCCGGGCCAGGATCACGATGAGCGCCGCCTGGCGCATGTAGGTGGACTTGCCGCCCATGTTGGGGCCGGTGATGACCAGCATCCGCCGCTCCGGTCCCAGCACCAGGTCGTTGGCGATGAAGGGGACCTGTTCCAGCCGCTCCACCACCGGGTGGCGCCCCTGGCGGATCTCGATCACCGGGTCTGGCACCAGTTCCGGACAGCACAGTTCCAGCGCCGCGGCCCGCTCGGCGAAGCAGGCGAGCACGTCCAGTTCGGCCAGGGCCGCGGCGCAGCCCTGCAGCTGCGCGAGGTGCCCCGCGAGCAGCTCCAGCAGCTCGTCGTACAGCTGCTTCTCCCGCGCCAGGGCCTGTTCCCGGGCCCGCAGGACCTGCTCCTCGAACTCCTTGAGTTCCGGCGTGACATAGCGCTCCACCGCCTTCAGGGTCTGGCGGCGCTGGTAGTCTGCGGGGACCTTCCCGGCATGGCTGCGCCCCACCTCGATGTAGTAGCCGTGAACCCGGTTGTAGCCCACCTTGAGGGTGGCGATGCCGGTGCGCTGCCGCTCCCGCCGCTCGGTCTCCGCGAGCTGTCCGCTGGCGTCGCGGTCCAGTGCACGACAGCGGTCCAGTTCCCCGTCATAGCCGTCGGCGATCACCCCTCCGTCGCGGACCTGGGCGGCCGGGTTCTCGGCCAGCGCAGCGGTCAGGGTCCGGTGCAGCGGCCCGTGCTCGCCGAGGCGCCGCGCCAGCGCGGCCAGCGCCGGGTCGCCGGCGGACTCCAGCAGCCCGCGCAGACCGGGCACCACGCCCAGGGCCTGGCGCAGACGGGTCAGGTCACGGGGCCGGGCGCTGCGCAGGGCCACCCGGGAGAGGACCCGTTCGAGGTCCCCCACCTGGCGCAGGGGGCCGCGTACCGCCTCGAAGGTCTCGTCCTCCAGGAGCGCGGCTACCGCCCGATGGCGACGGCGGACCGCCTCGTCGTCGCGCAGGGGGTGGTTGAGCCAGCGGCGCAGGAGGCGCTGGCCCATGGCGGTACGGCAGGTGTCGAGGACGCTGAGCAGGGTCTGCTCGGTGCCCCCGCGCAGGTTGCGATCGATCTCCAGGTTGCGGCGGGTGGCGGCATCCATCAGGACCCACCCCTCGCGCCGCTCCAGGCGTGGTGGTTCGAGGTGGGGCAGCGCCGCGCGCAGGCTCTCGCCGGCGTAGTCGAGCAGGGCCCCGGCGGCGGCCACCGCGGCCCTGGCATGGCCGATGCCAAGGCCGTCCAGGTGCCCCAGGCCATACTGCTCGCACAGCGCCCGCTCTCCGCGGCCGGGGTCGAACTGCCAGGGGGGCAGGCGGGTGACGTTCCGGCCGGCAAGGGCCTCCATGAGCGGTGAGTCCTCACTGACCAGGACCTCGGCCGGCTCCAGCCGGACCAGTTCGTCGGCCAGCGGCTCCGGTCCCTCCAGCTCCAGCAGGCGGAAGCGGCCGCTGGAGCAGTCGGCCCAGGCCAGGCCCAGGCGGCCGCGATCCAGGGCCAGGGCCAGCAGGAGGTTCTCCCTGCCCTCCTCGAGCAGCGGCTCCTCGGTAAGGGTGCCCGGCGTCACGATGCGGACCACGCGCCGTTCCACCGGTCCCTTCGCCGTGGCGGGGTCGCCGGTCTGCTCGCAGATCACCGCCGGTACCCCGAGTTTCACCAGCTTCGCCAGGTAGCCCTCCACCGAGTGGACCGGGACCCCGGCCATGGGGATGGGCTCGCCCGCGGAGGCGCCCCGCGTGGTCAGGGTGATGTCGAGCAGCTCGGCGGCGCGGCGGGCGTCGTCGTAGAAGAACTCGTAGAAGTCGCCCATCCGGTAGAAGAGCAGCTTGTCCGGATACTGCGCCTTGATCGAGAGATACTGGCGCATCATCGGGGTGTGCGCCTCGAGCGGGGTTGCCGCCGGCTCGCTCATGCCCGGGGTACGGCAGCCGTGGCCTGGCGCGGGGATGGGGGCAGCAGGGGTTCCAGCACGCGCCAGACGTTGTCCAGGATCCGCGGCTGGGCCTGTGCCCGCGGATGCAGGCCGTCGCCCTGCATCAGCTCCAGGCGCTCGCCCACGCCCTCCAGCAGGCGCGGAACCAGCGGCACCTCCATGCGGTCCGCTACCTGGAGGTAGACGGCGGAGTAGGCCTCGCGGTAGGCGGGACCGTAATTGGGTGGCAGGCGGACGCCGATCAGCACCGGAAGGGCGCCGTGCCGGCGCACCTTGCGTATCATGGCCTCGAGATTGGCCCGCAGGCGCCCGGGCGGCAGGCCGCGGAGGCCGTCGTTCGCGCCCAGCTCGATGAGCACGATGGTGGGCGAGAAACGCTCCAGTGCCCGGTCCAGCCGGGCGAGTCCGCCCGCACTGGTCTCCCCCGGGATGCTGGAGTTGACCAGCTCGCACGGAGGCTCGCGATCGCGCAGGCGGGCCTCGAGCAGCGCCACCCAGCCCTCGCGCGGGTCGATGCCGTAGGCGGCGCTGAGGCTGTCGCCCAGGACCAGCACCCGGCAGGCGGCGATCGCCTCGGGGAGCGGACAACAGAGCACGAGAAGCAGGAGGATGCAGCGAGACATGGCGGAACATTCTAACCCGAAGGCGTCTCCGGTCCGCGCCCGGGGCCTGCGCCGGCAGGTACAGGGCCCGGAAGGGCCGCTGACCATCCTCGACGGGGTCGATCTCGAGGTCGGCGCGGGCGAGGCGGTGGCCATCCTCGGCGCCTCGGGCTCGGGCAAGTCGACCCTGCTCGGCCTGCTCGCGGGGCTCGACCTGCCGAGCGCCGGCGAGGTGTGGTTGCTGGATCACCGGCTCAATGGCATGGACGAGGATGCCCGCGCCCGCCTGCGCGCCGGGCGGGTGGGCTTCGTGTTCCAGAGCTTCCAGCTGCTGCCCGGGATGAGCGCGCTGGAGAACACCATGCTGCCGCTGGAGCTGAGCGGCGCACGGGACGCGCCGGCGCGGGCCCGGGAGGTCCTGGCAGAGGTCGGCCTGGGCCGCCGCCTGCACCACTACCCGCAGCAGCTCTCCGGCGGCGAGCAGCAGCGCGTCGCCATCGCGCGCGCCTTCGCCCCCGAGCCCGACGTGATGTTCGCGGATGAGCCCACCGGCAACCTCGACTCCCGCACCGGCGCACGCATCATCGACCTGCTGTTCGGGCTGCGCGAACGACACGGCACGGCGCTGGTGCTGGTGACCCATGACCCGGCGCTGGCGCGGCGCTGTGACCGCCGCCTGCAGCTGGAGGCCGGTGTGATCCGGGAGGACACGCCGTGAGCCGGCGCATCCTGCGCATGGCACTGCGCCGGCTGCCGCACGACCTGGGCCAGGGCGGCATGCGCCTGCAGGCGCTGGCAGTGCTGGTGGCGGTGGCCGCCGTCACCGCCGTGGGCTTCTTCACCGACCGGGTGGGCCGGGCCCTGACCCTGAACGCCGCGCAGATGCTCGGCGCGGACCTGGCACTGGTATCGTCGCGGCCGATCCCGCGGGAGCTGGCGGCGCGGGCACGGGCGCGCGGTCTCGCCGTCGCCGAGACGGTCGAGTTCCCCTCCGTCGCCGCCGCCGGCGAGGCCTTCGCCCTGGTGGAGGTCAAGGCGGTATCGCCGGGCTACCCGCTGCGCGGGGAGTTGCGCACCGCCGGCGAGCTGGGGAGGGAGGGCCGCCCGGCGGACGGCATCCCGGCCCCGGACGAGCTGTGGGGCGGGCCCGGGCTGGCCTCCCGCCTGGGGGTGCAGGTGGGCGATCGGGTGCGCCTCGGACGGCGCGAGTTCGTCCTCGCCCGCATCCTCACCTGGGAGCCGGATCGGGGCGGCTCGATCGTGGCGGTGGCGCCGCGCGCCCTGATCAATCTCGCCGATCTGGCCTCGACGGGGCTGGTGGGCGAGGCCAGCCGGGTGCGTTACCGTCTGCTGGCGGCCGGTCCGGCGGACGCGGTGCAGGCCTGGCAGAAGCAGCTGGCACGCGCGCTGCCGGACGGGATCGCGCTACAGGACCTGGCCAACGCACGTCCCGAGATCCGCACCGCGCTGGAGCGGGCCGGGCGCTTCCTCGGTCTGGCCGCGCTGTGCGCGGTGCTGGTGGCGGCCATGGCGGTGCTGCTGGCGGCGCAGGACTTCGTCGATCGGAACAGCGACGCGGGCGCGGTACTGCGTTGTCTGGGCCTGACCCGCGCCGGCCTGCTGGGCTGGT
>RFJX01000231.1 GCA_003694425.1 Gammaproteobacteria bacterium | reverse complement strand
GCCGCCGAGCAGATGCAGGAGGGTACTCTTGCCGCTGCCGGAGGCGCCCACGATGGCCAGGGTCTCGCCCCGCCGCACCGTCAGATCGACCCCCTTGAGCACCTCGACGTCCAGCCCCCCCTCGTGGAAACGCTTGCACAGCCCCCGGCATGCCAGGACCACGTCCGGTTCATTCATAGCGCAGGGCCTCGGCCGGCTGGACCCGCGACGCCCGCCAGGAGGGGTACAGCGTGCCCAGCAGGCACATCAGGAAGGCGACCAGCCCCACCGTCACCACGTCGCCAAGGCGCAGATCGGAGGGCAGTTCGCTGATGTAGTAGACATCGGCCGGCAGGAACTGGGTGTTGAACATCCGTTCGATGGCGGGGACGATGGTGGTGACGTGCTCTGCCAGCCAGACCCCGCCGGCGATCCCCAGCAGGGTCCCGCCCAGGCCGATCAGCAGCCCCTGGACCATGAACACCCGCATCACCCGCCTCGGCGAGAGGCCCAGGGTGCGCAGAATGGCGATGTCGGCCTGCTTGTCGGTGACCACCATCACCAGGGTGGAGACGATGTTGAAGGCGGCGACGGCGACGATCAGGGCCAGGATCACGAACATCACCGTCTTCTCCGTCTTCAGGGCGCGGAAGAAGTTCTTGTGGTACTGGGTCCAGTCGATGACCAGGAACCCGTCTCCCAGCCGCCGGGCGAGGTCGCGGGCGATGCGGGGGGCGTCGTAGAGATCGGCGAACTTCAGCCTCAGGCCGGAGGCACCGCCGCCGAGCCGGAACATCTTCGATGCATCCTGCAGGTTGATCAGGGCCATGTTGGCGTCGTATTCGTTCATGCCGACCTCGAAGATCCCGCTCACCGTGAAGCGCCGCAGGCGGGGCAGGATCCCGATCGCGGTGGTGGCCGGCTCGGGGGCCACCAGGGTCACCTTGTCCCCGACCCTGGCACGAAGGAAACGCGCCAGTTCGTGACCGAGCACGATCCGGAAACCGCCCGGTTCAAGCGAGTCGAGGGAACCCTCGATCATGCGCGAGCCCACCCGGGAAACCCGTGGCTCGAGAGATGGCTCCACCCCCCTCACCAGGACCCCGTGGACCCTGCCGGCATGGGTCAGCATCCCTTCGGAGCGAACGAACGGGGCGGCTGCGAGGACCTCCGGCTCCCGTTCCACCCGCGAGAGGACGGTCCTCCAGTCCTTCATCGGCACGCCCCGCTCATGCAACGTGGCGTGGGCGGTCATCCCCAGGATCCGTTCCTTGAGTTCCTTCTCGAAGCCGTTCATGACCGAGAGGACCGTGATCAGGGCGGTGACGCCCAGGGTCACGCCCAGCACCGAGGTGAGGGTGATGAAGGAGATGAAGTGGTTGCGGCGCTTGGCCCGCGTATAGCGCAGGCCGATGCACAATGCCAGGGGATGGAACATGGGGCGGCATTATCCGCAGGCGGGGGCAGGATTTCCACAGCAGCCGCCGAAACGGACCGGGGCGGTCAGAGACCGCCCCGTGTGTCTGGACCGAAAAAGGGCTTCAGGCCCGTCTGCGGCGCCAGCCCAGCGCGGCCAGGCCAGCGCCCAGCAGCAGCAGGGTGCCCGGCTCGGGGACGCCGGTATCCGGCGGGTTCCGGGTGAAGCGCATGCGCAGGTCCATGCCCAGCACCGAGCCGGCGTAGGAACCGTTGAAGGCGCCGCCGTTGCCGGGATCACTGCCGTTGTAGTCCCAGGTCGCCCCCCACAGGCTCATCATCCGGGTGTCATTGTCGACCGTGTAGAAACCATTGGGATCGTAGGTACCGCTGCAGCATACATCTCCATCCATGAAGCCGATGTCGGCCGGGTCCACACTGATGCCGTCGACGACCAGGGCGGTCAGGAAGTCGATATGCGCCTGGCTGTCGCTGGAGAGCAGGCCGGTGCCGCTGTCGAAGACCAGCGTTCCGCTGATGGTGAAGGCGTTGCCGCCATTGAGGTTGATGGAGGCCGCCAGCGCCCCGGTCGTGTCGTCATAGGAGCCGCTGGTGAACCCGGTGACACTGGCGACCCCGGCCCCCGACATCGGCGTGCTGTCGTGGGCATTGTGGAAGCCGAAAAACCGAATCCGCCGTCGGAGCCGTTGAGCACCGCGTCGAGGTTCCAGACGGTTGCCCGCGCACCGGCGGCGGGGCCGAGGAGCAGCAGCACGGCCAGGGCGGCCTTCAGGCTCGTTACAGAGGGGGCTGTCTTCATGGGGTAGGTCCTTGTGCCTCGGGTCTGGACGCAATCATGCACGAACGGGGCCAGCTTCCATTTTTCATCACGGATTCATGAAGTTGGATAAACCTGATGGTCCCCTGTCCAGGGACCAGGCCGGGAAAGTGTAAGATTTTCCAGACAGATCCGTCGGTCCGGTGCACCCTTGACACCCCGACCGGATCGGACCTCTGCCCCGTTTCTCCATGTCTTTCAGCAGGTTGCGCCGGATTCAAGGGAACGGTCTCCTTTGTCGGTATTCTTTACACGGCTTCCTCCCGCCACCGGCCAATCGGCCCGGCCGACCAGGGGGGTCCATCGCCGGATGCCCTCCGGCGCCCCGCTTCCCGGATTCTGGTGTATGCTTGAAGGGAGACGGGCACAAGGTACCGAACATGCCGGGAAGCATCCGCGCCATCGCCGCCGCCATCCTGCTCCTGACGAGCCTGGAGGCCCCGGCGCTGATCATCCGCTTCGACTACGGCCACGACTCCGCCGGCTTCTTCACCTCCGAACGGCGCAACACCCTGGAGCAGGCCGGCGACTGGATCGGTTCACACCTCGCCGATACCCTCGATGCGGCCACCTACACCACCATCCAGTACGAGGACCCCGAGAACCCCTCCGGTCCGGCCCTGAGCAGCAGCCCCTTCACGATCCCCGCGGGGGAACTGCGGGTCTTCGTGGGCAGCGCCCTCCACTCCGGCAGCGTCCTTGCCACCGGGGGACCGGGCACCGGCCTGGCCCTGCCCCCGGAGGTCTTTCGTGGACAGCCCGGGGTGGCCAGCGGCACCGACTTCGCCCCCTGGGGTGGGGTGATCAGTTTCGACCGCGACAGCAGCTGGTACTTCGATCAGGACACCACGACCGATGAACCCTTCTCGGGATTCGATTTCTACTCCGTGGCCCTGCACGAGCTGGGGCACGTGATTGGCTTTGGCACCGCCCCTTCGTGGAACAAGAAGGTGAGTGGCGGCAGCTTCATTGGTGCCGCTGCCACCGCGCTCTACGGGGGCCCGGTGCCGCTGGCCGGTGGTTCCCACTGGCAGGACGGCCTTGCCTCGAACGGGCTGGAGACGGCCATGGACCCGACCATCGCGGCGGGGGTCCGCAAGCGCTTCACCCCCCTGGACCTCGCCGGACTGCAGGACATCGGCTGGGAGGTGACCGCCGTGCCCCTCCCCGCCCCGCTCTTCCTGCTCGCCACCCTGCTGCCGCTGCTCTTTTCCAGGCGGCTCCGGACCGCTTGAAGCTGCTGGCCCTGGAAACGGCCACCGAGGCCTGTTCGGTGGCCCTCTGGCTCGACGGCGAACTCCTGGTGCGCCATGAGGTGGCGCCGCGCCGGCACGCCGCCCTCCTGCTGCCGATGGCGCAGGAACTGCTGGCAGAGGGGGAGATCCCCCTCGCCGCCCTCGATGCGGTGGCCTTCGGCCGTGGTCCCGGCGGCTTCACCGGCCTGCGCATCGCCGCCGGGGCAGCCCAGGGCATCGCCATCGCCGGGGCGCTGCCGGTGGTGCCGGTCTCCACGCTCGCCGCCCTGGCCCAGGGCTGTCACCGGCGCACCGGCGCGGCCACCGTGCTCGCCGCCCTGGACGCCCGCATGGGTGAGGTCTACTGGGGCCTGTTCCGGCTTCAGGAGGGGCTGATGGCAGCGGTCGGGCCGGAATCGGTATCCCCGCCCGAAGAGGTGACCTTCCCCGGTCCGGAGGCGGAGGCCGGCTGCGGCTCCGGCTGGGCGCGCTACCGGGAGGAACTGGCCGGGGCGCTGCAATCGCTACCCGCACTGCTCGAGCCGGAGGCCCTTCCCCACGCGGCCGATCTGGCCAGGCTGGCCGTGGCGGCCTTCGCGGCCGGGACCGCCCTGCCCCCGGAACGGGCCCAGCCCTGCTATCTGCGCGACCGCGTCACCGGCTGAAGGCGTGTCCTCCCCCGGTTCCGGGTTCCGCGGTAGGATCACCTCCCGGTCCACTCCATCCATGCCCCGATGAGAGCCAGATCACTCAGAACCGCCGGCAGCCTCCGCATGGCCACCGTCCAGTCGCCGATCATCCCCCGGATCGCCGCCCTGGCGCGGGCGCACCCGGGGACCCTCTCCCTCGGCCAGGGGGTGAGCTGGTGGGGACCGCCCGCCGGGGCGCTGAAGGCCATCTCCGGCTTCGGATCCCGGCACGAGGACCATCTGTACGGCGCGGTCGAGGGCGACCCAGGGCTGCGCGAACGGATCGGGTCCAAGCTGGCGCGGGAGAACGGGGTCCGTCTGGAGCATGGCTACCGCCTGATGGTCACCGCGGGGGCCAACATGGCCTTCTTCCAGGCCGTGCTCGCCATCACCGATCCCGGTGACGAGGTGATCCTGCCCCTGCCCTGGTACTTCAACCAGGAGATGGCCATCCGGATGGCGGGTGCGGTACCGGTCCCGGTACCCTGCGGGACCGGCTACCAGATCGATCCGGCGGCGATCGCATCGGCGCTGACCCCGCGCACCCGGGTGGTGGTGACCGTCTCGCCCAACAACCCCAGCGGCGCGGTCTATCCCCGCCAGACCCTCGCCCGGATCAACGAACTGTGCCGGGAACGGGGCCTCTGGCACCTCTCCGACGAGGCCTACGAATACTTCACCTGGGGCCAGGCCCGTCACTTCTCCCCCGCCAGCCTGGAGGGGGCCGCCGGCCACACCATCAGCTTCTACTCCCTCTCCAAGGCCTACGGCTTCGCCAGTTGGCGCATCGGCTACATGGTCTACCCCGAGGCCCTGCACGAGGCGCTGCTGAAGGTCCAGGACACCAATCTCATCTGCCCCCCGGCGGTGACCCAGCGCGCCGCCGTGGCCTGTCTGGAAGAAGGGGCCGGCTATACGCGGCGCAGACTGGAACCGGTCGCCCGGGTCAGGGAGGAGTTCATCGGGGCCCTGGACGCGATCGAGGGATGCGAACTGCCGGTGACCGAGGGGGCCTTCTATTTCCTGCTCGGCCTCGATACCCGGCTCTCCGGCATGGAGGTGGCGCGGCGGTTGATCGCGGAACACGGTGTGGCGGTGATCCCGGGCGAGGCCTTCGGCATGACCGGAGGTTGTCACCTGCGGGTCTCCTATGGCTGCCTGAGGCCCGAAGATGCCGGTGCCGCGCTCGACCGGCTGACCACGGGCCTGCGCGCCTGCCTGGCACGATGACCGGAGAGGGCACCCCGCCGATCAGGGCCCAACGGAAGCGGGATCTCCTGCGGCTGCTGCGCGAGCGATTGCCGCAGAAACCCCATGTGGTGCAAAGCGAGGCCTTGCGCCCGGCCGCCGTGCTCATACCGCTGCTCGACCATCCCGATGAACTCCAGGCCCTCTTCACCCGCCGTACCGGGCACCTGAACCGGCATGCGGGGGAGATCTGCTTTCCGGGCGGCACCGTGGAGGTGGGCGATGCCTCACCCCTTGAGACCGCCCTGCGGGAGACCCGGGAGGAGCTCGGGATCGACCCCGGCGCCGTCCGGCCGCTGGGCTACCTGCCGCCCTACCACAGCCGGTCGGGATTCCACATCACCCCGGTGGTCGGGCTCCTGCCCGCGGGTCTGGAGATGGCGGCCGACCCGCGTGAGGTTGCGGAGGTATTCGAGGTGCCGTTCACCTGGCTGATCCAGCCCCACCGCTATCGCGAATGCCGGATCGAGGTGGGTGGAATGGTTCGTCGCTACCACGAGATCCGCCATGGCGAACGCCGGATCTGGGGCGTCACCGCCGGGATCCTGCTAAGTCTGGTGCAAATCCTTAGAAAAGACTTGCCGATTGCACAATAACGCCTCACTGGAATTGCACAAATGACGATTATGAGCCATTATTGTTCCGTGGCTTGGGGCCATATGTTCGACCAGAAGGAGATACCAACGATGCAAAGCAAGAATTTCATCCGTTTCTCGGCGCTTGCGTTCACCGTGGCACTGGCCAGCGGCTGTGCCACCGTCACCCAGGAGCAGTTCGCTGCCGTTCAGGCGACCGCCAACAACGCCCTCGAAGAGGCACGCCTGGCCGCGGCCAAGGCGGACAACGCGCACACCGTGGCCAGCGAGGCGGCCTATGCCGCTTCCCAGGCCCAGAAGACCGCAGAGAGCGCGCTGGCCTGCTGCAATGACAACGCCGACAAGATCGAGCGTGCCTTCGAGAAGGCGATGGCCAAGTAGGGGATCCCTGCTGACCGGAAAAAAGCCCGCATCCGCGGGCTTTTTTTCTTGTGTTTCCAGATGTGCCGGCCAGTGCGTTCAGGGTGAGGCGGCGAGCGGCGGCTCTCCCTGACGGGCCTCCACCGGTTCCCGGGCATGGCCGATCACGGCCGGAATGCCGTCGCTCTGCCCGACCACCCGTTCGAGGGCCCTCCAGTCGATCACCGGCAGCCGGGAGGAGGCCCGGAGAACGGCATCGATGGCGATGGAGTAACGGTCGCGGAACTGCTCCCTGTCCTCCTCCAGCGGGGGGTGCACCTCCAGGTAGAGCTCGTCGCCCAGCCAGCCCGCCTTGATCGGCTGGTTCACCAGGGTGACCGGCGTGCCCACCTGCACCTGATTGAACAGCTCCTCGATGTGGCGGGGATAGAGCCGGATGCAGCCGTGCGAGACCCGCATCCCGAGGCCATAGGGCTTGTTGGTCCCGTGCAGCAGATAGCCGGGCATGGCGAGCTTCAGGGCATAGGCGCCGAGCGGATTGTCCTCGCCGGCGGGGACCACCCTGGGCAGGGGGTCTCCCTTCTCGGCATGCTCCCGGCGGATCGATTCGGGGGGATACCAGGCGGGATTGGCCCGTTTGGCGACGATCCGCGTCTCCCCCAGGGGGGTGCGCCAGTCCTGTCGGCCGATGCTGATGGGATAGGTCACAACCTCGGCGGGCCCTTCGCCGGCCGGCGGATAGAAGTAGAGCCGCATCTCGGGGATGTTGATGACGATGCCATGGCGGGGTGCGTCCGGCAGGACGTAGCGCCCCGGGACCACGACGCTGGTGCCCTCACCGGGCAGCCAGGGGTCGATTCCCGGATTGGCCAGGGTGATCTCCCGGTAGCCGACACCGTGTTCGCGGGCGATGTCCGAGAGGGTGTCGCTGCGGCTGGTGGTGACGCGCTCTACCCGCCCGATCACCGCGCCCTCCCCGGCCGGGAGGAGGAAGTGGTCGGCCCGGGCCGCCAGCGGCGTCAGCAGGAACAGCGGGGCGAGAAGCCACGGGAGCAACCGGCTCGAGCGGCTGTACAGGGAAGGCAGGCGCGCCACGGATATCACGCCAGCCCGGGCCTGCTCCCGGCCATGGCCTTGTTGCCCGGACAGACGGTGACCGGTCACGTCGATGCCCCCGGCACCCGTCCTGTCCGCTCCGCGTCGTTCGTCTCAGCCCTCTGCATGGACCAGCTCCAGGTCGAAGGTACCCTGCTTCAGGACATCGGTATCCGTCTTCTCCAGCCGGTGGGCCCGGGTCAGGCCGACGCCCGGACAGTACCACTCGTCCTGCTCCACGAAGACGTGGCCGTTTTCGATGTAGACATCGCCCACGTACTTGGCGCTTCCGCTCCCGTGGACCCGGATGCAGCCGCTGTAGTTCCCCGCGGGCACGCTGACCCGTTCATCCACCGCCTCGATGCGGTAGCGCATGCGGACCGGGACCTCGATGCGGAAGTGGCGGCGGAATGGGGCGATCACCACCTCCAGGACCTCGGTGACGATGGTGTCCTCCCAGGTGGTGCCCTGCTCCGGCGGGAAGGGCAGCAACCGGTGGGTCTGGGCGCCGATCTCCTTCTCCAGCTCGGAGACCGCCCGGTATTTCTCGATCAGGGAGACCCATTCGTCCGCCCAGAACCTGGCCGGCAGGCGCCAGACCCCACTGTCGTCGATGCGATACGCCCGCGGGACCTGGCCGTTGACCAGTTCCACCGCGACCCTTTCCCCGCCGCTCTCGCGCACGCCCAGGCTGAGGACGGTCATCCGCAGGGGGATTTCGATGTCCATGTTCTTTATCCGGTAGGCATATTCCCGGTAGAGTCCCTCCCTGACCGGAAACAGCCCGTTTCCATCCTTCCCCCCGCACCCCGCCAGCAGCAATGCCAGGCAGGCGATGGCCAGTCGGGTCATGCCCTGCGGCCCTCGCCCAGGCGCAGCAGGCTCGGCAGCAGCAGCAGGGTGAACAGCAGGCTCGTCGTCATCCCGCCCACGATCACCGTGGCCAGACCGCGGTAGAGTTCGCTGCCGGCACCGGGCATCAGCATCAGAGGGAGCATGCCGAAGATGCTGGTCAGGGTGCTCATGAAGATGGGGCGCAGGCGCACCCGGACCGCTTGCCGCACCGCCTCCCTCCGGGGCAGGCCGTCGCGCTCCGCGGCGCGGGTCTGATGGACCAGGAGGATGGCATTGTTGACCACCAGGCCGAGCAGGATGATGAAGCCGATCATGGTCAGCAGGTCCATGGGCTGGAAGGTGTAGCGGTTGAGGAGCTGCAATCCTATCACACCGCCGACGGTGGCGAGCGGCAGGGTCAGGATCACCAGCAGGCTGTCGCGGAAGGAGCGGAACAGGGCGCTCATCAGCAGGTAGAGGATGGCGACCGCCAGCAGGAAGCTCCCGGACATGCTCGACAGGGCCTGTTTCAGCTTGTCGGCGGTGCCGCCATAGCGGATCCCGCCATCGGCGGGCAGGAGATCGGCGATCCGGGGCGCCACCTCCCGCTTCAGCTTCTCCAGCGCCTCCTCCAGCGAGACCGCCTGCGGCGGCGAGACCTGCAGGGTGACGGTGCGCCTGCGGTCGACCCGCCGCAGCTCCGCCGGTCCGGCGGTCCGCTCCATGCGCATCAGTTCGGACAGCGGCAGGACCCCCGCGGACGGGGTCGCAAGGGGCAGCGCCTCCAGTTCACCGGGGCTCTTCCAGGGCCGGGTCCGCAGGATGATGTCGCGGGTCTGCTCGCCGTCGAACCAGTCCCCCACATAGAGGCCGTCGCCCAGCGCCCGGACCACCGAGGCGGCGACCTTGCGGTCCCAGCCCGCCTCGGCCAGTCGGCGCTCCCGTGGATGGAGCCTGAGTTCCGGTTCGGCCAGCTCCAGCCCCGGCAGAGGGCGTACCGTGGCCCCTGGCAGGGTCTGCCGGATCAGGCCGAAGGCGCTCTGCGCCGCGGCCATCACCCGACCGATGTCACGCCCCTGCAGCTCCATGTCGATGGTCCGCCCCTCACCGAAGCCGCCGAACAGCGAGGCACGGCGGGCGAAGGCCAGGGTGTCCGGAAATCCGCCCACCACCTCGTTGACCAGCGGCACCAGCGCCCCCGCCTGCTCCGGGTCCCTGGCCCGGACCCCCATGAAGACCCCCCTGGGAACGGCGACGAAGAAGTAGTGGCGTACCACCGGCTCCCGTTCTCCCCTGAGGTGAGGCGCGAGGCGCTCGATCACCGTCCGGCCCATGACCCGTTCGATGAACTCCACGTTGGCCCCCGGCGGCGGCAGGATGAAGGCGAAGACCAGATTGCGGTTGCCCTCCGGCAGATAGTCGGCGCGGGGCAGCAGGCGCAGGGTGAGCAGCAGTCCCAGGACCAGCAGCCCGGCGATCCAGAGCCCGCGGCGCAGCGGGCCGCCGGTGAGGGACATCAGCAGCGAGGTGAGCCCGTCCCAGACGACCCGGTGGGGGTCCCGCTCCGGCCGCAACCGCAGCCAGCCGACCGCCGCCGCGGGCACCACGGAGACCGCCACCAGCAGCTAGGCGCTCACCGCCGCGGAGATGGCGAGGGCGAGATCGGCGAAGAGCTGCCCCGCCTCGTCCCGCAGAAAGACCACCGGGAGAAAGATGGCGATGGTGGTGGCGGTGGAGGCAAGCAGGGCGGGCCAGACCTGGCCGGCACCGTGGGCGGAGGCGGCGGCGGGCTTCTCGCCCTCTTCCCGCAGCCGGACGATGTTCTCCAGCACCACGATGCTGGCATCCAGGACCATGCCCACGGCGAAGGCGAGACCCGCCAGGGAGATGACATTGAGGGTGCGGCCGGCCAGTTCCAGGACCAGGAAGGTGATCAGCAGGCAGAGCGGGATCGAGAGGGCCACGACCAGGGTGGCGCGCAGCCGGCGCAGGAACCACCAGAGGACCGCCACAGCCAGGACCACCCCCAGCCCGAGATTGTTGCGCAGCATGCGCAGGGCGCGGTGGATGTAGGTGGTCTCGTCGTAGACCTGCTCGATGGTCAGCCCGGCGCGCGCCAGCGGCCCGGTTCGAAGCTCCTCCGCCGCCTCGCGCAGGCCGGCCATCGCCTGCAGCACGTTGACTCCGCCCTCGCGCTTGGCGTTCACCGCCATGGAGAGGCTGCCGCCGGTGATGACGAAGCTCTCCCGATCCTGCAGCCTTTCCTCCACCGTGGCGATGTCGCGCAGATAGACCGGTTTGCCGGCGCGCCAGTCGATGATCAGGTCGGCCAGCTCCGGCACCTGGTAGGTCCCCTCGAAACGGACCGTATAGCTGCGCTTGCCGACGTCGGCGAAGCCGGCGGAGACGTCGTCCCCGCTGCCCGCGAGCCGGGCCAGCACCGGCAGCTCCACGCCGAGGGCGGCGGCGCGATAGGGGTCGAAGGTGATCCGCACCTCGCGCTCCCGGCCGCCGTAGACCTCCGAGCGGGCGATGCCGGGGACCCGTTCGAAGCGGGTCTGCACCACCTCCTCGACGAAGTCCTGATAACCGGAGATGTCCCGGTCGTTGCCGGGCAGGGTCTTGATGATGAACCAGGCGATGGCGCGGGCATCGCCCCCGATGGAGGAGAGCACCGGCTCGTCTGCATCCTCGGGGTAGGAGGGGACCTGGTTGAGGCGGCTCAGGACCTCCAGCAGCGCGCGCCCCAGGTCGCTGCCCACGGCGAAGGTGAGGGTGATCTCACCCCGACCCCGCCTCGCCCTGGAGAGCATCCTGGTGACGCCGGGGAGCCCCCGCAGGGCCTCCTCCTGGGGCTCGATGATCTCCGCCTCCACCTCCGCCGGGGCCGCCGCCCGCCAGCTGGTGGTGATGCTGATCTCCGGCTCCTCCACCTCCGGGGTGAGCTGGACCGGCAGCCGGGTCAGGGCGATGCTCCCGAACAGCACCCCCAGCAGGACGGCCACCACCACCCCGACCGGGTTGTGGAGCGACAGCCGGGTGAGCGTCACGGCGAGACCGGCTCCTGCACCCGTACCTCCTGGCCCGGGCGCAGCCGTTCGTTGCCCGTGACCACGACCCGATCGCCGGCTTCGAGGGCCCCGCTAACCGCAATCCAGTCCCCCTCCCCCGCGCCCGGCTCCACCGGCACCCGCTCGGCACGCCCCTCGTGGTCGATGCGGTAGACCCAGGTCCCCTCCTGGCGCAGGACCAGGGCGTCGCGCGGGACCATCAGGACCAGCTCCGGAGCCTTCAGCGGGACCGCCACCCGCACCACGTGTCCGGCCCGCCAGGCCGTCCCCTCCAGCAGCAGGCGCAATTCATAGAGGCGGGAGCGCTCGTCTCCCACCGGGACCAGGGCCCTGACCCGGGCGCGGGTCTCGCCCCGCTCGTCCGCCACCGTCAGTCTCAGCCCCTCACGGAGAAATCCGAGGGCGGACTGGGGGACGCTGGCGGTGACCTCGAGCCGCTCCGGATCGACCAGCCGCACCACCGGGTCACCACTGTCCACCCACTCCCCCGGACTCCGGGAGCGTTCGGTCACCACGCCATCGAACGGGGCCGCGATGGCGCTCTTCTCCAGTTGCAGCTGGCGCAACTGCAGCCGCACCCGGGCCGCCTTCAGCTCACCGGCGATGCGGTCCCGCTCCGAGAGCACCTCGTCCAGACGGTTGCGGGCGGCGTTGTTCTGCCGGGCCAGTTTCTCCAGTCTGCTCACCTCCTGACTGGCGAAGCGCAGCTGGGCCTGCAGTTGCGAGACCATCGCGATGGCCTCCTGGCGCAGCAGGCGGTAGTCGCGGTCATCCAGCCGCGCCAGCAGCTCACCCTTGCGTACCCGGGTCCCCACCTCCGCCACCTCCACCAGCCTGCCGGCGACCTCGGCCGCGACCCGCGCGTCGAGCCGGGGGATCACCGTCCCGGCCACCCAGAGGACCGGGGCGAAGTGACGCTGTTCGGCCTCGGCCACGGTGACTACCGGTGGGGGTTCCGGGGGGTCCGCCAGCGCCCCCCCTGCCTGCAGGAGCAGGGCCATCCAGACAATACGGAGACTGCGCCTCACCGCCCCCTGCCCGCCGTTGCCACGGCCACCGCCAGCAACAGCCAGCCGCAGATGAGGCTCATGCCCCCGAAGGGGGTGAAGCGGGCCCACCCGGCCCAGCCGCTCAGGACGAGCAGATAGAGGCTGCCGGAAAAGAGCAGCACACCGGCCAGCAAAAGCCATCCCGCCCAGCGCAGGGCCGGGCTGCCCGGGAGAACGGTCCCTGCCAGGCCGGTGAGAAACAGGCCCAGGGCGTGCCATTGCTGGTAGCGCAGAGCGGTTTCGAAGCGACGGAGGTCATCGGCGCTCAGGGTCCCGGCCAGGGCGTGGGCACTCCAGGCGGCGAATGCCACCGCCAGGGCACTAAGCAGCGCCCCCAGAACCAGAAAGATCCGCTCCGACACGATCCCGGCACCTCCAGCCTGTTGCCCGCTTCCCGACGCGGTCGGCATGTCGACTTACGGTATCATAGCCCGGTCATGAAGTTGCCCCCCCTTTTGCTGTTGCTGCTGTGCGCGGTCACCGCCGTGCGGGCAGTCGAGATCGGCCAGCCCTTCGAGCTCTCCCGGGAGCACCCGGCCGGCAGCGTGGTGGGCGGGATCCGCCTGCTTGGCGCCCTGAAACTCGGAACCGCCACCACGGACGGCCGCGCGGCGGTGGAGCTCTCCGGCCTGGCCTGGGACGAAGACGAAGGGGTGCTCTATGCCGTTTCTGACGAGGGCTATCTGGTGCACCTGAAGCCCCGCTTCGATCAGGACCACTATCTGGCCGGCGTGGAGCTGCTCTCGACCCATCCCCTGCAGGGTCCGGCCGGCAGACCCCTCGCGAAGGGGCAACGGGACGCCGAAGGTCTCGCCATCCGCCAGGGCGACAACGGCGTGGCTGGAGACACGCTGCTCGCCGTCTCCTACGAGGTGGAGCCGCGGATCTGGCTGCACCGGCCCGACGGGAGGTTCCTCGAGGCCCTCGAGCTGCCGCCGCCGCTCGCTGACGCGAAGCACTACAGGGGGCGCAACGCGGCCCTGGAATCGCTTACCTGGAGCCCCCTTCTGGGCTGGCTCACCGCGCCCCAGAAACCCCTGAAGGGGACGCCGGCACGGGAATTCCGCCTCTATGGACTGGCGGGTGATTCCTGGTCCTATCCGCCGCTGGATCCGGAGCACAGTGACCAGGTCGGGATGGCCGGCCTGGGTGATGACCGGGTCCTGCTGCTCGAGCGGGTCTACCGGAGCTTCTTCCAGCCGGTGGTCTTCGCCCTGAGAAGGCTGCACCCGGCACCGGGCGGAGGCGCGGCAGCGGTCCGCGAGGTCTTCCGGTTCAACAGCTCCGAGGGGTGGCGGGTGGACAACTTCGAGGGTCTGGCCCACCATCACGGGCGGCGCTATTTCATGGTCAGCGACGACAACCAGAGCGCCATCCAGAAGACCCTGCTGGTCTACTTCGAACTGCTGGAGGAAGGCCCATGAACCGACTGCCGGCCAGCGGCAGGCGCCCGCGCACCACGATCCCATCGCGACCTGTGCTGCTCGTGCTGTTGCTGCCCCTGTTCCTGGGCGCCTGTGCCCGTATCGGACCGGAACGGATCCGCCACTCGAGCAACGACTACAACATCGCCATCCAGCGGACCACCGACCAGCAACTGCTGCTGAACCTGGTCCGCCTGCGCTACCGGGACACCCCGCTCTTTCTCGAGGTCTCCGGCGTCGCTTCCCAGTTCCGCATCAACACCGCCGCCAGCGCCGGAGCCACCCTGCGCGAGCGCCAGATCCCGGAGG
>RFJX01000230.1 GCA_003694425.1 Gammaproteobacteria bacterium | reverse complement strand
TTCCTGGACCTCCGGACCGGCAGCCTGCTCCAGCAGACGGGTCGCGAAGCGCGCCCCCAGTTGCAACGCCGCCGACTCCATCGCGCGCTGGAGGTGCCTGCGACGTCGCTCCTCGGCCACCCGCGCCTTCTCCCGCTCCTGCTCCAGGGCTTCGCGCAATTCGGCCAGCCTGCGGGCACGCTCGGCCTCGATCTCCCGCTCCAGGGCGGCCCGGGCCTCCTGCCGCTCCCTGTCCCATTCGGCGAGCCGCCCCTCATACTGCTGCCGGAGCCGCTCGGCCTCGACGCGAAGGGTCTCGGCCTCCCGGATGCTCTGCTCGATGGCAGCGCGCCGGCGGGTGATCACGCCCATCACCGGGCGGTAGAAGAAGCGCTGGAGGATCCATACCAGGACCAGGAAATTGACGATCTCGAGCACGAAGGTGGACCAGCTCAGCTCCACTTCATCCCCCCCCTCCTCGGGTCATACCGGCTGACTGCATCTTTTCCGCCCCTACCCGAGAAGGTACTCGAACAGCGGATTGCGGAACAGCACGATGAGGACGATGACCAGGACATAGATGGCCAGGGACTCGATCATGGCGAGGCCTATGAACAGGGTGCGCATGATGGAGCGCTCCGCTTCCGGCTGGCGGGAGAGGGCGTCCATGGCCCGGGAGATGGCCCAGCCCATGGCGAGGGCGGGGAGCATGACGCCGAGCGATATGCCGATTACGGCAATGACCGTCGAGGCCAGGACGAAGGTAGACAGATCGGGCATGGGTCACTCCTGTCGTTGTTGCCGAAGCTGGATCGATTGTATGCCGCCGGCGACATAGATGAGCGCCAGCATCCCGAAGATGTAGGCCTGCACCAGGGCCTCGACGACGTGCAGCATCAGGATGGGCACGGGGGCCAGGAACCCGGCCACCATGAGGAACAGCAGTGCCGCCATCTCCAGGCTCATGATGTTGCCGAACAACCGCACCGCCAGGGCGATGGTGCGGGTGACCTCGCTGATCAGATGGAAGGGGAGCAGGATCGGGCTCGGCGCCAGGTAGTGGCGCAGGTACGTCCTGAGTCCCAGGATGCGGATGCCGAACCAGTGGGTCGAGAGGAAGACCAGAAAGGCCAGGGCGGACGTTGCGGAGAGGTCCCGGGTTGGTGAGTGGACCCCGGGGATGAGGCCGCTGAGATTGGCGATGACCAGGAAGATCCAGATACTGCCGATGAAGGGCATGATTTCCCGCGCGTGCCGGGGCGCCACCGCGGCAACCGCCTCCTCTATCGTGGAGACGATGCCCTCGGCGGCCGCCTGCAACGGTCCCGGCTCCGGCCGGAGCCGGCGCGAGAGCAGCCAGCATGCGATCCAGATCACGCCCATGATGGCCCAGGTGGTCAGCACGGTATCGGAGATGTGCAGCGGCCCCGCCTCGATCAAGGACCCCGTGACCGCGCCCTGCTGTCTCATCGCCGTTACTCCCTGATGTAGAGGTAGACGTTCAGGGCACCTACGATCAGGCCCAGAAAGAGGAAGCTCATCGTCCAGCGGATCGAATAGGTGTCCGCCAGGCCGTCCAGCCAGCGGCCCAGATAGGCGCCACCGACCAGCGGAAGCACGAAGAGCAGTCCCAGGGTCCCGATGTAGGCCGTCTGGCGGATGAGGGTGGGTCTCTCACGCTCGGCCTTCTTCATCCGGTGGGCCTGACGCTCGACCTGCCTTCTCAGGTCGTCCGGCTCCGGCAGGGCCGTCATGCCGCCCCCCTTCGGCCCAGCTGCCACAGCCTCTTGAGGAGTTCCTGCTCCATGCGGCGCAGACTGGTCCTGATGCCGTGCAGCCGTTGCTCTTCCGCCAGCAACTGCTGCTGCAGCGCCTGGCTGATCCGCAGGTAGTCATCGTCCAGCAGATAGCGCCGGGTGTTCAGGGTCAGCAGACTGTCATGGAAATAGAGCAGCGCCCCGGGCAGGGCGAGATAGCGCCAGTCTCCCCCGGCCTGGCGGAAGCGGGCGAGCCCTACCACGAGCGAGCTCATCATCCGCGCCCGTCCGGCCAGGATGCCGAAGCTGCCCGTGGCATCTTCGCCGACGAACGAGACCACACCGGGACCTCCTCCACGCGGGTGGAATCCTGGAGCAGCAGGGTGAAGGTCTTCATGCCGTGGTCCCCTGCATCGTGGCACGCATGTAGCAGCGCTCTTCCGGCACCTCGTCGAAGCGGCCGGTGAGGAAGCCTTCACAGTCGTCGAGGGTGGCCTGCAGGGGGACGGAAACCCCCTGCAGGCCGGTGTGGGCGGCCGTGGTCCAGAAGGGCTGGGTGAGATACCGCTGCAGCTTGCGGGCGCGCATGACGATCCGGCGGTCCTTCGCGGAAAGCTCCTCGAGGCCGAGCATGGTGATGATGTCTTCCAGCTCCTGATATCGCGCCAGGTGTTCACGCACCCCTTCGGCGATGGCGTAGTGGCGCGCACCGAGGACCCGCCGGTCCATCAGCCTGCTACCGGACTGCAGCGGGTCGACCGCCGGATAGATGCCCCTGCCCGCCTGGGTGCGGGAAAGGATGACCGTGGTGTCGAGATGGCTCAGGATGGTGGTGACGGCGGGGTCGGTCATATCGTCCGCCGGCACATAGACCGCCTGGACCGAGGTGATGGAACCGAGCCGGGTGGAGAGGATGCGGTCTTCCATCTCCGCCACCTCGGTGGAGAGGGTCGGCTGGTACCCGACCGTGGCCGGCATGCGACCCAGAAGGCTTGAGACCTCGCTCCCGGCCTGGACGAAGCGGAAGACGTTGTCCATGACGAACAGGACCTCCTTTTGCAGGGTGTCGCGCAGGTATTCGGCATAGCTGAGCGCCGAAAGCCCCACCCGGAAACGCACGCCCGGAGATTCGTCCATCTGGCCGAAGACCATGAGGGTCTGGGGCAGGACGCCCGCCTTGCGGACCTCGTGCCAGAGTTCGTGACCTTCCCGGATCCGCTCGCCGACGCCGGCGAATACCGAGACCCCCTTGTGGAGGGTGGCGACGGCGTGCATGAATTCCATGATGAGCACCGTCTTGCCGACACCCGCGCCGCCGAACAGGCCGGTCTTGCCTCCGCGGATGAAGGGACAGAGCAGGTCGATCACCTTGATCCCGCTCTCGAGGACATCGCCTACGCCGACCGCCTCGCTGAGTGGCGGGGGGCGGCCGTGGATATTGCGGAACGCCACGGGGCGCAGTGGCTGACCGCCGTCGAGCGGCTCGCCAGACAGGTTCAGCAGCCGCCCGAGACACTCCGGCGTAACCGGGACATGGAGTGGGGAACCGGTGTCGTGGACCTCCATGCCCCTGGACAGGCCGCTGCTCCGGTGCAGCGTGATGGCACGGACACGCCGCTCGTCGAGGTGCTGGTGGACCTCGAACAGACAGGTCTCCTCACCGAGACGGGTGCTCAGGGCCTGACGCAGTGGAGGGAGGCGCTCGAAGTCTATGACCACGACCGGCCCGTGAACCTCGGTGATGACACCTGGAGATGACCTTTCCGGCCCATTGGCGGAGCTGTGCTGGGGCATGCTCAAGAGTATAGGTCCATGCGGGGGCATGGGTCTGCACCGATCCGTTCATTCCCGGAGCGGCGCGGGACCCATTATCGGCTGGAGGGGTCGAGCTCCCTGTTGAGCACCATCTCCACTGCGGTGCGGATGGCGCTTAGCAGGCTGCCGGCGTCGGCCTCTCCAGTACCGGCCAGCTCCAGGGCGGTGCCGTGGTCCACCGAGGTGCGGATGATGGGCAGGCCAAGGGTGACATTGACCGCGCCGCCGAAGCCGAGGTGCTTGAGCACCGGCAGTCCCTGATCGTGATACATGGTCAGGACGGCGTCACAGCGGGCGAGGGCGGGCGGCGTGAAGGCGGTATCGGCCGGGAGGGGACCGCGCAGCCTCATCCCCTCCCTCCGCAGCTCCTCCAGCACCGGGGCGATGACCTCGACCTCCTCCCTGCCGAGGTGTCCCCCCTCCCCGGCGTGGGGGTTCAGGCCGCAGACCGCGATCCGGGGTGCCGGGATCATGAAGCGGTGACGCAGGTCGTGATCCAGTACCCGCAGCACCCGTTCCAGCCGTTCCCGGGTGATGGCCGCAGGCACCTCGGCCAGTGGCAGGTGCGTGGTGACCAGGGCGACCCGCAGGTCCCCGCTGAGCAGAAGCATCACGCTCTGCTCGCTGCCCGTGAGGCGCTCCAGGAACTCGGTATGACCGGTGAAGGGGATACCGGCCTCGTTGATCACCCCCTTGTGCACGGGGGCCGTGACCATGGCCTGGAAGTGACCCTGGAGGCATCCGCGGGCGGCCCGTTCCAGGGTGGCAAGGACATAGGGGGAGTTTGCGGGGGCGGGTCTGCCCGGACTGCAGGGGGCGCGCAGGGCTTCGGGCAGGACCCGGAGCACCCCGGCGCGGTGCGGGAGTGGTGGTGTCCCCTCCTCGACGGGTTCGATCTCCACCGGCAGGCCCAGGGTGCGGGCCCTCTGCCCGAGCAGATCGGGGTCGGCGATGGCCACCAGATCGATCGGGCCCTGTTCCCGGGCCGCGATGGCGAGCACCAGGTCCGGGCCGATCCCTGCCGGCTCCCCCGGGGTCAGGGCGATGCGGGGTGGATGCGCCATCGGTCCGCTAGAGGCGGATCTCGACGTAGGCCTCGTCCCGCAGGCGCCGCAACCAGGACTGCAGCTCCTCGTTGAGCTTGCGGTCCCGGATCGCCTTGCGCGCCTGGGCCCGCCGGACCTCCTCGGTACTGTCGTGGGTGCGGCGCTCCAGGACCTGCACGATGTGCCAGCCGAAACGGGTCTGGAAGGGCTCGCTGATCTCGCCCGGTTCCAGTTCGTTCATCACCTGTTCGAACTTGGGGTCGAAATCTCCGGGACTGGCCCAGCCGAGGTCGCCTCCCTCCAGGGCCGAGCCGCGGTCGTCCGAATGGGCGCGCGCCAGCTCGGCGAAATCCTCGCCGTTCAGGATGCGCTCGCGCAGCTGCTCCAGGCGCGCCTTCGCGTCCTGGTCGCTGACAAGCTCATTGGGGCGGATCAGGATGTGACGGGCATGGGTCTGCTCGATCATGACCTTCTCGCCGTGGCGGACCCCGGCCAGCCTGATGATGTGGAAGCCGCTCGGGCTGCGGATGAGGTCGCTGATCTGCTCCGGCTGCATCTGCGGGACCAGGTCGCTGAACAGGGTCGGCAGCTGCTCCAGCTTGCGCCAGCCGAGGTCTCCGCCCTCCAGGGCCTGCTGGCCGTCCGAGACCTCCATCGCCATCTGGCTGAAATCGGCCCCGCCACGCAGTTTCTCCAGCACCTCTTCCGCCTTTTTGCGGACCGCTTCCGTCTCTTCCGGAGAGGCCCCCTCCGGTGTGGCGATCAGGATGTGCTGGAGGCGGTATTCGGTCGCTTCATCCTCCTGCTGTTGCCGGTTGGCCAGATAGTCGTCGACCTCGCGCTCGGTCACCACGATGCGCTCCTCGATCATCCTCTTGCGCAGCAGGGAAATGGTCATCTGCTCCCGGATGTCCTCGCGGAAGCGGGAGAAGGGATAGCCATCCTGCTCGAGGATTGAGCGGAACTCCTCCAGGCTCACCCCGTTCTCGGCCGCGATGTTGCGGATGGCACTGTCCAGTGCGACATCGTTCACCGTGATACCGGCCCGGGCGGCGGTCTGCATCTGGAGGCGGTTGATGATCATCCGCTCCAGGACCTGCCGCTCGAGTACAGGCAGCGGGGGCATTCTGGCCCCGGATTTCTCCAGCCGCGCGCGCACCTGCTGGAGTTGCCGTTCCAGCTCGCTCTGGAGGATGACGTCGTTGTCGACCACCGCCACGATCCGGTCGAGTTCCTCGGCGTGGCTGCTGGTCTCCGGCAGGGTCCCGGTCAGGCTCAGAAGGAACAGAGAGGCGAGGGCGAGGGTGGGGAGTAGCGTTTTCGGCATAGCGCGCGATTATACAGGCGAAGGGGCGGTGCTGTGAGGAGTGACCGCCGTTGGCGGCCGGAGTTCCGGTGCGGCGCGACGGTCAGAAATCGGGCTGGTAGCCGGGTATGGCCCGCTTGAGGAAGGTCTCGGTCTTGCGCCCGACGCCGGCCAGGCCCTTGAGCTCCAGCTGGAGGAAGAGGGCGTTGTCGTATTCGCCGGTACTGGTGGCGAGGTAACGGCGGGCCACGGCGCGCATGCCCCAGCAGCAGCTGTTGTATTCGAAGCCGAGCACCCCCTCGAGGACCTGGTTGTCGATGATCGAGTGGTTCCAGCGGCCGATGACGCTCCATTTCGGATTGATGGGCCAGCGCATGGAGACATCGGTCTGCTCGATATCGGTGCCGAGCTGATCGGTCTGGCGCACGAACTTGCGGAAACGGTATCCCAGGTTGAGGACCCGGCCGCCCCCGGGCCGGTAGTAGAGATTCAGCGCGGTCTTGTCGGTCTCGCCGTTGGTGGGGTCCCACTGGAAGTTGGCCGTGGCGCTCCAGTGGTCGGTGATGCGCGCCACCGCCTCGCCGATGAATTCGGAGAATTTGCTGTCCCTGACCGGCTCTCCGGGCAATGTCACCTCCCGGTCCCGGAAATAGACGATCTCGCCCAGGCTCAGACGCAGGCGCTCCCGCCCGTTGTCACCCTGGAGCAGGCGGCTGGTGAGGGCCAGGGTCAGCTGGTTGGCGTCACCGACCCGGTCGGGCCCGGAGAAGCGGTCTTCACGGAAGAGCTGGCTGAAGGAGATGTCGTAGGCAGCAGTGTCGAAGACCGGGAGCCGTCCCTGGTTCCGCTTCGGGATGTAGAGATAGAAGAAGCGGGGTTCCAGGGTCTGGACCAGCTCCCTGCCACCCAGGCTGAAGTCCCGCTCCAGGTAGAGACCGCTGT
>RFJX01000229.1 GCA_003694425.1 Gammaproteobacteria bacterium | reverse complement strand
GTTGTCAGTTGTCAGTTGTCAGTTGTCAGTTGTCAGTTGTCAGTTGTCAGTTGTCAGTTGTCAGTTGTCAGTTGTCAGTTGTCAGACAAGAGCGTAATCGGCCACTACGGCCTGTCAAGGAACTGATGACCGACAACTGATCACTGATCACTCATTACTGATGACTGATGACTGATGACTGATGACTAGATCATCATCCCCCGGATCATGAAATAGAACATCGCCGCCAGGATGGCCGAGAAGGGCAGGGTGATGATCCAGGCGGCAATGATCTTCAGGAACAGCTCCCGCCGTACCAGCTGTTCCTTGTAGACCCGCTTGAGCTGCTTGCGCTCCGCCTTGTCCAGCCCGTGGGCCTGCTCCGGCGGGCGGCCCTTCAGCTCCCTGAGCATCTCCCGCTTCCTTTCCAGTGGAGCGTTCTGGTATTCCTCCAGGTAGGCCTCCAGTTCGGCCCGGCTCTCTGCCGGGTGGTGGGCGATGATCAGTTCGATGGCCCGGGCGTGGCGTCCCTTGAGATACTCGCGCAGGAAACCTACCCCGAACACCGCCCCCAGCGCGGTGTGGGTCGAGCTGACCGGGAGGCCGAGCTGACTCGCCACCAGCACCGTCAGGGCCGCGGCCATGGCGATACAGAAGGCCCGGGTCTTGTCCAGCACTGTGATCTCCGAGCCCACGGTGCGGATCAGTTTGGGGCCGTAGAGGGCCAGCCCGAGGGAGATCCCCAGCGCCCCGACCCCCATCACCCAGAGCGGGATGGTCGCCCGGGTGATCACCTCATGGACATTCAGCGCCCCGTTGATGGCGGCCAGCGGGCCGACCGCATTGGCCACGTCGTTGGCGCCGTGGGCGAAGCTGAGGAAGGCGGCGGCGAAGATCAGCGGCACCGTGAACAGCTGACTGACCGACTCCTTGCCGTTTTCCAGGCGTGCGGCGGCGGCCTCGACCAGCGGCCTGGTGAAGAGATAGATGGTGGTCGCGGCGAGGAACCCGATCACGCTCGCCTGGAAGAAGCTGATCTTCCAGACGTGCTTGAAGCCCTTGAGCAGCAGATAGGTGACGAAGGCCCAGGCCATCACCGCGATGAGCCAGGGGACCTGTCGCCGGGCCGCGGCGATCACGTCGGCCTGATAGGTGATGCGGCGCTTGATCAGGTAGAGGAAGCCGGCGGCGATGAGCCCTCCGAGCAGCGGCGAGATGACCCAGCTGGCGACGATCGCCGCCACCACCTTCCACTTCACCACGGCCATCCCCGCCGCGGCCAGCCCCGAGCCCAGCACCCCGCCGACGATGGAGTGGGTGGTGGATACCGGCGCCCCCATGGCGGTGGCCAGATTCAGCCACACCGCCCCGGCCAGCAGGGCCGCCATCATGAGCCAGACGAAGACGTTGCTGTCCGGGATCAGGGCGGGGTCGATGATGTTCTTCTTGATGGTGCCGGCCACCTCTCCGCCGGCGATGAGGGCCCCGGCGGCCTCGAAGATGGCGGCGATGACGATGGCACCGGCCAGGGTGAGGGCCCGGGAGCCGACCGCAGGTCCCACGTTGTTGGCGACGTCGTTGGCGCCGATATTGATCGCCATGTAGCCGCCGATCATCGCTGCCACCGCCAGCAGGGTGTGCTCCACGGTAGGCAACCGGGTGTAGGCGTAGAGCATCACCCCGGCCAGGAACAGGACCGCGCAGCCCAGGCGGAACAGCTCGCGCCGGCCGAAGCGGGTGGCCCGGTCGAGCCGGTCGATACTGCGATAGTCCATGCGCCCCCTCCCCCCGGAGATCTGTTTCCCTGTCAATTGTATGTGATTCGAGCAATGTATCAATTCAGTGGATGCATGAGGAGCGGGGATCAGGGGTGTGAGGATGCGACAATCCGCCGCGGATCCACAGGCCGGCACCGTGGTAATGTAAGCGGATGGTCACCTTGCGCCTGCTCCTTCTACTGATCCTGCTCGGAATGGGCCCGCTCCCGGCATGGGCGCAGGTGACCGTGAGCGGGGCCTGGGTCAGGGAGGCCCCGCCGGGCGCGCCGGCCCTCGCGGCCTATCTGGTGCTGCACAACGGGACGGATCGCCCCAGAACCCTCGTCTCCGTCGAGGCCGATGGCTTCGCCCACGCCATGCTGCACCGCTCGATCACCCACGCCGACATGGCGCACATGGAACACGTGGACAGGCTCACGCTCGCCCCCGGTGAAACCCTGCGCCTGGAACCCGGCAGCTATCACATCATGCTCATGCGCCCGGCGCGGGACCTGCGCGAGGGTGACACCGTGCGCCTCACCCTGCGGTTCGCCGACGGCACGGAACAGACCACAAGGGTCCCCGTTACGCGCCAGCCACCACCGGCACCCTGATCACTCCGGGGCGTACGCCCCATGGCGGCGCAGGCTCAAGTTTGCACCGCGTCGGCCGATGAGTCCCCGCAGTACCCGGCCCTTCTCGCAAGGGGATCACGCGTGCCCATACCGTAATGACTGCCAGACTGTCGTTCATCCTCTGCCTGCTGCTCCTGTACGCCTGCAGCCCTCCGCCGCAGCCACTGCGCGTCGCCGCGATCCCGTGGCCCGGCTACGAGGCGCTGTTCCTGGCCCGCGCCCAGGGCCATCTCGACCCTTTTGCAGTGCATCTGGTGGAGATGGAATCCGCCACCTCGGTCCTGCACGAGCTGCGCAACGGAACCGTCGATGCGGCGGCGCTCACCCTGGACGAGACCCTGAGCGCGATTGCTCAGGGCGTGCCCTTGGCGGTAGTCTTGGTGCTGGACATCTCCGACGGTGCGGATGCACTGCTTGCACGACCCGGGATCGAGCGGCTCGACGAGCTGCGCGGGCGCAAAGTGGGAGTGGAGACATCGGCGCTCGGGGCGCTGATGCTGCAGTCGGCCCTCGAGGCGGGTGGCCTGAAACCTTCCGACGTGGTGGTCGTCCCGTTGACCGTGGATAGCCACGAGCGGGCCTTCGAGCGGGGAGAGATCGACGCCGTGGTCACCTTCGAGCCGGTGCGCAGCCGACTGCTGCGCGCGGGTGCCAGGCTGTTGTTCGACAGTCGGCAGATCCCGGGGCGGATCATCGATGTACTCGCCGTGCGCACGGATCGTGTCGCCGACCACGCGACCGCACTGGAGCATCTGCTGCGGGCCTGGTTCCGGGCGCTGGCCTTCCAGCGCAATCACCCCGAACGGGCCGCCCGCCTGATGCAGCCGCGGCTGCGCCTCGAGGTGGAGGCGATCCTGGCCGCCTTCGATGGTATCGAGCAGCCCGACGCAGCCGCCAACCGCAGCCTGCTTTCGGGCAGCCCCGCCCCACTCGATGAACGGGCCCGGGAGCTGGCGCGCTTCATGGCCGCGCACGGATTGCTGCCCACCGATTTCTCCCCCCCGCCGCTGGCCATCGACCGTTTCCTGCCCGCTCCGCCATGAAGCCGATCCGCACGGCACCGCTCAAGTTCACCCTGCCGGCGCTGGTCTCCACAGTCGCCCTGGCCGGGATCCTGCTCCTGACCGGCTGGCAGTACCGGAGCCAGGTGGAGCTCCTCGAGGAGGGCATCCGGCACGAACTGATCCTTGACATCTCCCGCATCCAGGGGCACGTCGAGCGGGAGTTGCAGCGTGACGACCTCGAGGAGGTACGGCGGGAATTCACCTCCTTCTCCGTCCGTCCCCAGGTGGCGCTGATGACCCTGAGTGATGACGCCGGGCGCATCCTCGTCTCCAGCCGCCTCGCCCTCGAGGGGCGGGAGCTGGCCGCCGTCGCCACCCGGTACGACGCGATGCTGTACCGGCGGGCCCTGCGCGAACGTCGCCTGCTCCTGCGCAGCGACCTCCTGCACGACGGCCATATCCAGCTCTACGCGCCGGTCAGCCTGCCCGCCGTTCCAGGCCGGTTGCGTACGGATCGGAGAGGCATGATCTATGTGGACTTCGACTACGGCCGGGACCTTGCCACGCTGGCGGCGCGACTGCGGACCCAGGCCCTGCAACTCCTCGGCGGGACCATTGCCGCCGTGCTGCTCCTGGTCATCGCCCTGCATTTCCTGGTAACCCTGCCGGTGACACATTTGCGCGCGGTCGCGAACCGTATCGCCGGGGGCGACCTCGAGGCCCGTCCCGTGATCGAGGGCAGCGGCGAACTCCACGAGCTGGCCCAGGACCTGATCCACATGACGGAGCGGATTGCCGATACCCTGGGCAGGTTCGCGGAGTCCAACGAGCAACTGGCGAGCACCCTGCGCTCGATCGGCGACGGGGTCATCGTCACCGATACCGGGGGACACGTCACCCGGATCAATCCCTGTGCCGAGCGCCTCACCGGCTGGTCCGAACAGGAGGCCCGCGGCCGGCACCTGCTGGAGGTGTTCCACATCGTCCATGCCGAGACGCGGCGGCCGGCGGAGAATCCCGTCGAGCGGGTACTGCGTGAGGGTGGCGTGGTCGGACTGGCCAACCACACCGCCCTCATCGCCCGGGACGGACGGGAATACCTGATCGCCGACAGCGCCGCCCCCATCCACCTGCCAGATGGCGAGCTGCTGGGCGTGATTCTGGTGTTCCAGGATGTAACCGAGCAGTATCGCATGCGGCGCGAGCTGGAACGTCACCACGAGGAGCTGCGCAATTTCGCCAGCGCCCTGCCCGGCGTCGCCTTCATCCTCGACGAGAGCGGCACCTGCCTCGAGGTGTTCGGGTCCCAGCATGCATTGCTCGCCTTTCCGCCAGAGCAGATGCGCGGGCGGCGGGTGCCCGAGCTGCTGCCGGCCCTGGCCGGCCCCCTCATGGAGACCATCACCCGTACCCTGAGCAGCGGAGAGCCGCAGCGGCTGGAGTATCAGCTCGAGCTGACCGGCGGCGCGCGCTGGTTCGAGGGACGCACCGCGGTATTGCGGCGGGGAAAGGGACTACAGGGACAGGTGGCCTGGCTGGCGCTGGACATAACGGAACGCAAGGCCACCGAGGCACACGTGGAGCGGCTGGCCTACTACGACCCGCTCACCGCCCTGCCCAACCGCCGCCTGTTCATGGAGCGCCTCCAGCACGAGCTGGCCCTGGCCCGGCGTTCCCGTCTCATCGGCGCACTGCTTTTCCTGGACCTGGACTACTTCAAGACTCTCAACGATGCCCTTGGACACGAGGTCGGGGACCTGCTGCTGAAGGAGGTGGCCGCGCGGCTGTCGGGCTGCCTGCGCGAAGAGGATACGGTGGCGCGCCTGGGCGGCGACGAATTCACCATCATCCTGCCGAATCTGGGGTCCACGATGGATGAAGCCGCCACCGATGTCGGCACGGTGGCGGCCAAGCTGCGCGAGGCCATAAACCGGCCATACGAGCTGAACGGGCATCAGTACCTGACCACCATCAGCCTCGGCATCACCCTGTTTCCGTCCGGTACCGAGAGCGCGGAGGACCTGCTGCGCCAGGCGGATGCCGCCATGTACCTGTCGAAATCCGCGGGGCGCAACACCATCAGCTTCTACCGCCCGGAGCTGCAGCAGGCGGCGGAGGCGCGCCTGCAACTGGAAAACGACCTGCGGCGCGCCATGGAGGAGGAGGCCTTCGAACTGCACTATCAGCCGCAGTGCAACCGGGAGGGCCATGTGATCGGACTGGAGGCACTGATCCGCTGGAACGACCCGAAGCGTGGCCCGGTCCCGCCGTCTGTCTTCATCCCGGTCATGGAGGAGAACGGCGGTATCGTCGAGCTGGGCAAGTGGGTGCTGCGCCGGGCCCTGCGCGATTACCGCCGATGGCAGGAGGGCTGCGCAGAGCCGCCGCTGAGTATCTCGGTCAACATCAGTACCCGCCAGTTCCGGGTCAGCGGTCTGGTCGGACAGGTCCGCGCGCTCCTGGAGGAGACCGGTGTCCCCGGCAGCGCCCTGGTCCTGGAGCTGACCGAAGGGGTGTTGCTGGACAATTTCTCGGCCACCGTGCGCAGGATGAACCGGCTGCGGGAACTGGGGGTGCGCTTCTCCATCGATGATTTCGGCACCGGCTATTCCTCGCTGGGCTACCTCCGGCGCCTGCCGCTGGACGAGCTGAAAATCGACCGCAGCTTCGTCGGGGACGTGGACCACGATGCCGATGCCGCGGCCATCGTCGAAACCATCATCGCCATGGCCGAACATCTGGGCATGGAGGTGGTGGCGGAGGGCGTGGAGACGAAGGCCCAGCTCGACTTTCTCATCCGGAACGGCTGCAGGCGCTTCCAGGGCTGGTACTTCTCCCGGGCCATGGACGCCGAGGGGATCGCGGCGCTGCTGGGACGGGCGGAGGCGCTGCCGCTCGTTCAGCCCTGAGCCAGGCGCGCGAGCTGCGCATCGTGCAGCCGCGGGAGGGTGAGCAGGGCGAGGATCGCCCCGCTCAGGGCCCAGGCCATGTCCGACTGGGTGTCCCAGACGTAGCCCTGGGTCCCGAGGAAGGCCTCCGCCGCCTGCCCCGAGGCGAGCGCCACCCACCACTCGATCAGCTCGTAGAAGGCGCTGATGGCCAGGCAGACCGAGACGATGAAGAAGTTCATCCAGCCCCTCCCGTTGACCAGCCTCAGGCGCAGGATCAGCTCCCGGGCGACGAGCGCCGGCACGAAGCCCTGGAAGAGGTGACCGATCTTGTCGTAGTTGTTGCGGCCCGGATCGATCAGGGCGTTGAACCACTCCGGCACCGGGACCCGGGCGTAGGTGTAGTGACCGCCCACCATCAGGACGATGCAGTGGGCCAGGATCAGCCAGTAGAGCAGAGGAGTGAGGGGGAAGCGCCGCCGGGTGACGGCCAGGACCAGCGCGCCGATCAGCGCGGGGGCCACCTCCAGCCACCAGGTGAGGCGGTCGTGGGGGTCGATGGCCGACCAGGCGAGGACGGCGAGGAATGCCGCGGCCCACAGCAGCGCCCCGGGTGAGTACAGCGGATGGCCGGACGTGCTCGCCATCACCTCATCCCGCCCGGCTGATGCAGCCCAGCCCCACCGAGGGCTGGTGCAGCAGGGTCGCGGCCGCGGTCCACAGGGCCAGCGTGATGAGCAGCAGCCCGCCCGCCCGGCGCACGCCGCGCCGCTGCAGGGAACGGGCAAAGGCCTGCGCCGAGAGGCCGATGGTGAGCAGGGTCGGCAGGGTGCCAAGGCCGAAGGCGAGCATGAAGCCGGCCCCCTCCAGCGCGCCGCCGGAGGCCAGGGCCCAGAGCAGGCTGTAGTAGATGAGACCGCAGGGCAGCAGTCCCCAGACCATCCCCGAGGCGATCGCCTTGACCGGGGTATCCACCGGCAGCAGGGCGCGGGTGAGCGGCGAGAGACGGCGCCACAGCACCAGCCCCGCCTGCTCCAGGACCCGGTTGCCGCCGCTCCACCAGCCCCCCAGATAGAGCCCCAGGCTCAGCATCACCGCCGCCGCCAGCAGCCGCAGCCAGACCCAGCCGCGCCAGGCGGCCAGGGCGTCGCCGGCCACGGCCCCGGCCGCCCCGAAGGCGGCCCCCAGCACCAGGTAGGTGGCCAGCCGCCCCCC
>RFJX01000228.1 GCA_003694425.1 Gammaproteobacteria bacterium | reverse complement strand
GTTGTCAGTTGTCAGTTGTCAGTTGTCAGTTGTCAGTTGTCAGTTGTCAGTTGTCAGTTGTCAGTTGTCAGTTGTCAGTTGTCAGACAAGAGCGTAATTCCCCTCCCCACCCTGTCAAGCTACTGATGACTGATCACTGAATTACTGATAACAGATAACTGATAACTGATAACCATTCACCCTACATCTTGTATTTTGTGATCTATACTCCCCCTATATCTTGAGACCGTGACAAATCACCACCGGTGGCATGGTCCCGTATCCTGCCAACATCCGATGGCCGATAGCTGACCGCCAATCAGGGGGAACAGAGCATGGGGAACGACTCCGCTGATGCGCCCGCCGCGGCGCTCGACTACCAGCCCGCCTCACTCGACATCTGGGACCGCAAGTATCGCCTGCGGCGCGGCGACGGGACACCGGTGGATCGGGACATAGACGACACCTTCCGCCGGATCGCCCGTGCCCTGGCGGAACTGGAGGAGGGCGCGGAGCGGCAGGAGCGGTGGAACCGGGAATTCCTCTGGGCCCTGCGCCACGGCGCCATCCCCGCCGGCCGGATCATCGCCAACGCCGGTGCCGGCGACCTCCGGCAGGCCACCTCGACCATCAACTGTACCGTTTCCGGCACCATTCACGACTCGATGGACTCGATTCTCACCCGGCTGCGGGAGGCGGGGCTCACCCTGAAGGCAGGCTGCGGGATCGGGTACGAGTTCTCCACCCTTAGGCCTAAGGGGGCCTATGTGTCGGGTCCCGGCTCGCATACCTCGGGGCCGCTCTCCTTCATGGACATCTACGACCGCATGTGCCGCACCATCTCCTCGGCCGGCGGCCGGCGCGGGGCACAGATGGCCACCTTCGACATCGGCCATCCGGACGTGGCCGACTTCATCCGCGCCAAGCGTGAACCGGGCCGGCTGCGACAGTTCAATCTCTCCCTCCTCATCACCGAGGGCTTCATGCAGGCGGTGGAGACAGATGCCGACTGGCCGCTCGCCTTCCCGCTCAGCGAGCACGAGCTGGAACAGGGCGGGATCGACCTCGCGGACCCGCAGCAGGTACTGTGGCGCCACTGGCCGGTGACCGAGGGCTACCGGGTCAACGAACGGGGTGAGGTCGCCTGCCGCATCTACCGGACCGTCCCTGCCCGCGAGCTGTGGGAGCTGATCATGCGCTCCACCTACGACTACGCCGAGCCGGGCTTCATCCTCATCGACCGGGTCAACGAGCTGAACAACAACTGGTGGTGCGAGGAGATCCGGGCCACCAATCCATGCGTCACCGCCGACACCTGGGTCCAGACCACCGAGGGCCCGCGCCAGGTCAGGCAACTCGTCGGCAGGAGCTTCACTGCCATTGTGGACGGTAAGGCATACCGCTCCGGTAAGGAGGGGTTCTTCTCAACCGGTACGCGCAAGGTCCTCACCCTGTGCACGGTCGAAGGTTATCGTCTTCGCCTCACGGCTGACCACCCGCTGCGTCGGGTGTCGAGGGAGAGTCGGGATTCCATTGAGAGCGGATGGTGCAAGGCCGGGGCATTGCGTCCCGGTGACCGGGTATTGTTGAACGACCACCGCCAGCATGGAAGCTGGGAGGGAGGGCATACCTGGCATGAGGGCTACGTCATCGGCCTGCTGATGGGTGACGGGACCCTGAAGCAGGACAAGGCCGTGCTCTCGGCCTGGGTCCCGCAAGCCGTCGCAAACGGCCGAGAAACCCGGGCGACACCAGGCGTACTGTCGGTCATGGAAGAGGCGGAACGTGCGGCACGGAGACTCCCGCACCGTGCCGATTTCACCGGCTGGATCCCGGTCCCGGGACGCAGCGAATACCGCATGGCCACCTCCGCCATCAGGGAACTGGCCCTGCGCCTCGGGCTTCGTCCCGGTGCCAAGCGGATCACGGAGACCATGGAGCAGGCCAGCAGCGAGTTCTATCGCGGGTTCCTCAGGGGGTTCTTCGATGCAGACGGGTCGGTACAGGGGAGCCAGGACAAGGGTGTGAGCATCCGGCTTGCCCAGTCGGATCGGGAACGGCTGGAGGCGGTGCAACGAATGCTGCTGCGTCTGGGGATCGCCTCCAGGCTCTATCTCAATCGGCGCCGCGAAGGTGAGCGGCTGCTTCCGGATGGCAAGGGTGGTGCCGCCACCTTTGCGACCAAGGCACAGCATGAACTGGTCATCTCCGGTGACAATATCCGTTACTACGCCGAAAGAATCGGCTTCTCCGACAGCACCAAGGCCGGGCACCTCGAGTATCTGCTCGGCCGTTATCGCCGGGGCATGAACCGGGAACGTTTTCTGGCCCGGGTGGAGGCAGTCCTGCCTGCGGGTGAGGAGGCCGTCTTCGATGTACGGGTCCCTGGACGCAATGCCTTCGATGCAAACGGCTTCCACGCCCATAACTGTGGTGAACAGCCATTACCGCCCTACGGCAGTTGCCTGCTCGGATCGGTCAATCTCACCCGCTTCGTGCGCGAGCCATTCACCGAACGGGCGGCATTCGACTGGGAGACCTTCCGCCGGGTGGTGGCGATCTTCACCCGGATGCTGGACAACGTGGTGGAGATCAACGGCCTGCCGCTGGAGCAGCAGCGCCGCGAGATCCTGGAGAAGCGGCGCCACGGGATGGGCTTCCTCGGGCTTGGCTCGGCCCTGGCGATGCTGCGGATCCGCTACGGCTCTCCCGGATCCCTGGAGTTCACCGAAACGGTGGCCCGGGAGCTGGCGCTCACCGGCTGGGAGCAGGCCCTGGAGCTGGCCCGGGAGAAGGGACCGGCGCCGGTGCTCGCGCGCGACTACGAGGTGACGGAGGAGATGCTGCGGCTGCGTCCGGAACTGGAGCGCGACGGCTACCGGGTCGGTGACGAGGTGCCGGGGCGCATCCTCCACGCCCGCTATTCGCGCTACATGCAGAAGATCGCCGCCGTGCGGCCCGACCTGGTCGAGGCGCTGGCCGAGACCGGCGCCCGCTTCACCCACCACAGCTCCATCGCGCCGACCGGCACCATCTCGCTCTCCCTGGCCAACAACGCCAGCAACGGCATCGAGCCCAGCTTCGCCCATCACTACGTGCGCAACATCATCGTCGAAGGGAAGAAGACCAAGGAGCCGGTGGACGTGTGGTCCTATGAACTGCTCGCCTGGCGCGCCCTGGTCGACCCACAGGCCTCGCCGGACGAGGGGCTGCCGGAGTGGTTCGTCACCGCGGACCGGGTCACCCCGCAGGAGCATGTCGACATCCAGGCCGCGGCCCAGAAGTGGATCGACTCCTCCATCTCCAAGACCATCAACGTGCCCACCGACCTGCCCTTCGAGGCCTTTCACGACATCTACCACTATGCCTACCGCAAGGGACTGAAGGGGTGCACCACCTTCCGCTTCAATCCGGAGGCCTTCCAGGGGGTGCTGGTGCGCGAGGAGGACCTGGAGAACACCGTCTACCGCTTCGAGCTGGAGGACGGCCGGGTGATCGAGGTCAAGGGGAACGAGGAAGTGGAGTACGACGGCGAGGTCCACACCGCCGCCAACCTGTTCGACGCCCTCAAGGAGGGCTACTACGGCAAGCTCTAGTCAGCCGTTCGGGAGGAGACAGCATGACCATCACCATCGACCGCAGGATCGTGGGCTACGAAGTCGCAACCGCGAAGAAGGAAGAGCCAACCGGGGAGCCGGACCAGGCCCCGCCCGACAACGTGGTGCAGATGCACGAGCGGCTCGAGCGGCCGGAGATGCTGCTCGGCTCCACCTACAAGATCAGGACCCCGCTCTCCGAGCACGCCCTCTACGTCACCATCAACGACATCGTCCTCAACCCGGGCACCGAACACGAACTCCGCCGCCCCTTCGAGATCTTCATCAACTCCAAGAACATGGACCACTTCCAGTGGATCGTGGCCCTGACCCGGATCGTCTCTGCGGTGTTCCGCAAGGGTGGCGACGTCACCTTCCTGGTCGAGGAGCTGCGCAGCGTCTTCGATCCCAGGGGGGGCTACTTCAAGGCAGGGGGACGCTTCATGCCCTCCCTGGTGGCGGAGATAGGCGACGTCCTGGAGGACCACCTGCGCCGGATCGGCCTGCTCAGGGAAGAGCATGATCCGCACCGCGAGCGCTATCTGGCCCGGCAGCGTGACGCCCACTCCGGTGCCGGGACGGCGGCGGACGGCTGGCCGGCGGAGGCGACCCTGTGCGCGCGCTGTCAGACCCGCGCGGTGGTGGTGATGGAGGGCTGCCGCACCTGCCTGGCCTGTGGGGAATCGAAGTGCGGCTGAGCCCGATCCCCTGAGAAGACCTGTCGCCCTGCCATGGTATGGCGAGGCGGCTTCGCGTTATCCTTGGCCTGGACTCCAGCGACAGGCCTGTGCACGTGAAACCGGAAGAGCCCGCAACGCAACGGACCGGCAGCCCGGGTGCCGCCGGCCAGCCTGTCTCCGCCAGCGGCGGGACACCACCCCCGTTGCTGACGCCGGATGCCGCCCTGTTCCTGGACGTGGACGGCACCCTGTTCGAGCTCGTCTCCCATCCCCGTGAGGTCACCGGCGAATCCGGGCTGACCCTGCTGCTCCAGCGGCTGCAGCGCGCCCTGGGCGGCGCCCTGGCCCTCGTCACCGGCCGCACCCTGGAGGACATCGATCGCATCTTCCATGGTCTTCCCCTGCCGGTGGCGGCCCTGCACGGGGCGGTGCGACGTGACCACTCGGGGCGGGTCCACAACCGTATTCCGCCCGGCGGTATGCCGCAACGGCTGCGGGAGGGGCTGTCGCAATGGGTGGAGCAGAACCCCGGCGCCTGGCTGGAGGACAAGGGTGACGCCCTCGCCCTGCATTACCGCGGTGACCCCTCGCTGGCAGAGCCGGCGCGGGAATGGATCGAGGACCTGCTGCGCGATGCCGGGGAGG
>RFJX01000227.1 GCA_003694425.1 Gammaproteobacteria bacterium | reverse complement strand
GCCCGGGTGGCCGGCCACAACCTGCCGCTGGTATTCCTCATCTCGGGACTGGTGGCCCTGCTGGTGGCCTATTCCTACGCGGTGCTGGGCCGGCAGATCGTCTCCGATGCCGGCCCCATCGCCTTCATCCTGCGCGGCTTCGGCGACACCCTGCTGACCGGCACCCTCAGCGTACTGTTCTGGATGAGCTATGTGGTCTCCATCGGCCTGTTCGCCAAGGGCTTCGCCGGCTACCTGCTGCCCACCTTCGACATCGCGCCGGTCTCTCCGCGCCCGCAACTGATCGAGACGGCCGTGGTGCTGCTATTCACCCTGCTCGGCGCCCTGGGCAGCCGGGCGGTGGGGCGGGCCGAGTTCACCCTGGTGCTGGTCAAGGTGGGGATCCTGTGCCTGTTCATCCTGGCCGGGTTGCAGGGGGTACAGCCCGCCCGGGTCATGCCCCACTTCGATGCGCAGTCGGTCTCCGGGACCTTGAGCGCGGTATCGCTGTTCTTCCTCTCCTACATGGGCTTCGGCCTGGTGACCAATGCCTCGGAACACATGCGGGACCCGCAGCGAAACGTGCCGCGGGCCCTCTACTGCAGCATCCTCATCGTCAGCCTGATCTATGTGGGTGTGGCGGTGGTGGCGGTCGGCAACCTTCCGCTCGAAGAGCTGATCCGCAGCCAGGAGAACGCCCTGGCGGTCGCCGCCCGGCCCTTCCTGGGAGACCTCGGGTTTCAGCTGATCTCCTGGGGTGCCCTGATCTCGATCGCCTCGGCACTCAACGCCACCCTCTATGGCGGCGCCAACGTCGCCTATGCCCTGGCCCGGGACGGGGAGCTGCCGGAGCTGTTCGAGCGCAAGGTCTGGTTCGGATCGCCGGAAGGGCTCTATCTCACCGCCGGCCTGGGGCTGCTGTTCGCCCTGCTGTTCGACCTCGGCGGCATCTCCTCCATCACCAGCGCCGTGTTCATGGCCATCTACCTGTTCGTGCTGCTGTCGCACTGGCGCCTGCGCCACCGCTTCGGTGGCAATGCGCTGCTCATCGGTCTGGCCATCTTCGTGGTGCTGGCGGTGTTCGGCCTGCTCATGGCCTACCAGTGGCACAGCAACCGGGGGGCCTTCATCGCCACCTGGGCGGTCTTCGCCGGGACCTTCCTGGTCGAGTTCCTCCTGCGCAGGGTCGGCGGGCGGACCTTCACCCTGGACTGGCTGGAGGAGATCGCCGGCGAGATGCGCCGGATCCGGTTCCTCCACCCCGGAGAGCGCCATGCGCCACCAGATTGATTTCGGACATCCCATTCCCATATCCATGCAGATGTCGGGTGTGGACACCACTTCAGGCAGGGAGAGACCCCAGCGATGAGAAATACCGACGACTATCGGCAGCAGCCGGTCGAGCAGACCCTGAACGAGCTGCAGGTCAGCCTGGAACAGGGGCTGAGCAGCGAGGAGGCGCGAGCCCGCCTGGAGCGCTACGGTCCCAACGAGATCGAGGAGAAGGAAGAGCCGCTCTGGCACCGGATCCTCCGGCGCTTCTGGGGACCCATCCCGTGGATGATCGAGACCGCCGCCTTCCTCTCGGCCCTGGTGGGCAAGTGGGAGGACTTCTCCATCATCCTGGTGATGCTGCTGGTCAACGCCTTCCTCGACTTCTTCCAGGAGCACCGGGCGCTCAATGCCCTGGCGGCGCTGAAGGAGCGGCTGGCGCACGAGGCCCTGGTGTTGCGCGACGGCCGGTTCCGGCACGTGCCGGCGCGGGAGCTGGTCCCCGGTGACATCGTCAAGCTGAAGATCGGTGACATCGTCCCGGCCGACGTCCAGCTCGCCTCCGGCGACTACCTGAGCATCGACCAGTCGGCCCTGACCGGGGAGTCCCTGCCGGTGACCCGCAAGCCGGGTGACGTGGCCTACGGCAATACCATCGTCAAGCAGGGGGAGATGCTTGGGGTGGTGGTCAATACCGGGAACAATACCCGCTTCCAGTCGGTGGTGGCGCTGGTGGCCGAGGCCGGGCGCCAAGAGGTGAGCCACTTCCAGAAGATGGTGATCAAGATCGGCAACTTCCTGATCCTGCTCACCCTGGCGCTGGTCGGCCTGATCGTGCTGGTGGCCCTCGGCCGGGGCGAGGACTTCTTCGAGATCGCCCGTTTCTCCCTGGTGCTGACGGTGGCGGCGATCCCGGTGGCACTGCCGGCGGTGCTGTCGGTGACCATGGCGGTCGGTGCCATGAACCTCGCCCGGCGCCAGGCCATCGTATCGAAACTCACCGCCATCGAAGAGCTGGCCGGGGTGGATGTCTTCTGCTCCGACAAGACCGGTACATTGACCCGCAACGAGATGCAGGTGGCCGAGCCGAAGACGCTGAACGGCCACGACGAGCGGGAGCTGTTCCTGGTCGCCGCGCTGGCCTCGCGTCCGGAAAACCGGGACCCCATCGAGCAGCCGATCTTCCGCTATATCGACGAGCACTTCCCCGATCTGGACTGGCAGGCCTGGCGCCAGCTCTCCTTCGTCCCCTTCGACCCCAACCGCAAGCGTACCGAGGCCGAGGTGGAACGCGACGGGGAGCGCTTCGTCGCGGTCAAGGGGGCGCCGCAGGTCCTGCTGGAGCTGGCCCGGCTGCCGAAGAACGAGTGTGTCGCCATCGGCCACACCATCGACCTGCTCGCCTCGAAGGGCTACCGCACCCTGGCGGTGGGACGCCGGAAGGGGGATGCCCCCCTGGAGCTGCTCGGGCTCATCCCGCTCTACGACCCCCCGCGCGAGGATTCGGCCGAGGTGATCGAGGAGATGGAGCGCTATGGCGTCAAGGTGAAGATGGTCACCGGCGACAACATCGCGATCGCCCGGGAGATCGGCCGTATCCTCGGTCTGGAGGGCAGGGCCATGCGCGCCGCCGAGCTGCGCAGCGGCGGCAGTTCCGAGCTGCTGATGCTGACCGAGGTACTGGCCGCGGCCATCTTCCGCAAGCTGCGACCGGATCAGGTGAGTGAGGAGGAGGCGGAACGCTTCGCCCGCGCAGTGGTGGAGGAGGTGGAGAAGGCCTTCGAGACCCGCCGGCTGGGCAAGGGTCTGATCGAGGCCCACGAGTCCGAGATCATCGAGATGGTCGAGCAGGTGGACATCTTCGCCGAGGTGGTGCCGGAGGACAAGTACCGCATCGTCGATGTGCTGCAGAAGGCCGACCACATCGTCGCCATGACCGGCGACGGGGTCAACGACGCCCCGGCCCTGAAGAAGGCCGACTGCGGCTTCGCCGTCTCCAACGCCACCGACGCCGCCCGCGCCGCGGCCGACATCATCCTCACCGCGCCGGGGCTGTCGGTGATCAACCACGCCATGCAGCAGGCCCGGATCACCTTCGAGCGGATGAAGTCCTACGCAACCTACCGTATTGCCGAGACCATCCGGGTGATCCTGTTCATGAGCCTGTCCATCGTGGTGTTCAATTTCTATCCCATCACCGCGCTGATGATCATCCTGCTGGCGCTGCTCAACGACATCCCGATCCTGACCATCGCCTATGACAACACCAAGGTCGATACCAGACCGGTGCGCTGGAACATCACCGAGCAGATCGCCATGTCCAGCGCCCTGGGGATCGCCGGTGTCACCTCCTCCTTCCTGCTCTTCTTCATCCTGATGAAGATGGGCTACTCCCACGAGCTGATTCAGAGCTTCCTGTTCCTGAAGCTGATCGTGGCCGGCCACAGCACCCTCTACGTCACCCGCACCGAGCGCTGGCTGTGGCAGCGGCCCTGGCCGGCCCCGATTCTGTTCGCCGCCACCTTCGGAACCGAGGTGATCGGCACCATCATCGCCGCCGAGGGCTTCCTGATCCCGGGGATCGGCTGGGAGGCGGCCCTCTGGATCTGGGCCTACTGCCTGGCCTGGATGTTCTTCAACGACGCAGTCAAGAAGGGCACCCAGGCCCTGTTGCGGCGTGAGGGAGCATTAGTCTGAATCCACCGCAGAGGCGCAGAGGACGCAGAGCTTTTGGGCTATCCCTTCGCCCGGGCAGGGTGGCATGCAAATCCTCCCTGCTTCGAGATAGGTGAACGGGTCATCCCTGTCTACCAGTGAGGCTTCAGGCGATGACACAGGGAAGGACAGGTGCTCCACCGGGGGCAGGCATTCGTTGCTGCCCCAATTTTTCATATCTCTGCGCTCTCTGCGTCTCTGTGGTGGAAATCAGCAATTCAACCCGGTCCAGACGTCGGGCAGGGAGGCGATGGAGTCGATGACCAGGTCCGGCTCGATGCCCTGCTCCAGGTCGGCGGGGCGGAACTTGCCGGTGCGCACCAGGATACCGTGCAGGCCGGCGGCCTGCGCGCCGCCGACGTCGCCCCGGATGTCGTCGCCCACCATCCAGACCTCATCCGGGGCAAGGCCGAGTAGCTCCACTCCGG
>RFJX01000023.1 GCA_003694425.1 Gammaproteobacteria bacterium | reverse complement strand
CCCTGATGGTCCGTATCGGCGCCCTGCCCAAGGAGGAGCTGGCCGGACTGCCCGGCGCGCCGTCCGCCTATACCGATACCCGTCTGGGACTTGCCGTCACCGAGCTGAGCGAGGAGCAGCGCCGGGAGGCGGGGCTGGCCGACGAGGGGGTCCTGGTGACGAAGGTGACCAGGTCGGGCGCGGCCGCCGAAGCGGGGCTCATGGCCGGCGACATCCTCCTGATGCTGGACGGCAGGAAGGTCCATTCCCTGAAGGAATACCGCGAGATCGCCGGTTCCCTGCGTGCCGGACGCACCGTCGCGGTACTGATCCAGCGCAACGGCAATCCGGTGTTTCTGGCCCTGAAGGTGCCCTCCGCCGGACAGTAGAACACCCGTGTCACCCCGCCTGCGGCTCTACGGGACCGGATGCTGTCACCTGTGCGAGGAGATGCGTCAGGCGCTGGAGCCATGGCGGCTGCGCCATGGCTTCGAGCTGGAATGGGTGGAGATCAGCGGCGACGATGCCCTGGAGTCCCGCTATGGTCCCTGCATCCCGGTGCTGGAGGATGCCTCCAGTGGCCGGGAACTGTGCCACTACCACCTCGATGTGGAGGCGCTGAGGCGGTGGCTGGCGGAGGCGGGCCGAGACGACTGACAGGCCGATTTCCCGTATCGGCCCGGATCGACTATGATCCGCGCCGCATCCGGGGAACCCCCGTCCTTCCTGTCAGCAAATGGATCACGTCAGAAACTTCTCCATCATTGCCCACATCGATCACGGCAAGTCGACGCTGGCCGATCGCTTCATCCAGTTGTGTGGCGGCCTCGAGGATCGCGAGATGGAGGACCAGGTGCTCGATTCCATGGAGCTGGAGCGGGAGCGCGGGATCACCATCAAGGCGCAGAGCGTGACGCTGGAATACCGGGCTGAGGACGGCCGGCTCTACAAGCTCAACTTCATCGATACCCCGGGACACGTCGATTTCACCTATGAGGTGTCCCGTTCGCTGGCGGCCTGCGAGGGGGCGCTGCTGGTGGTGGACGCCGCCCAGGGGGTGGAGGCGCAGTCGGTGGCGAACTGCCTGACGGCCATCGATCAGGGGCTGGAGGTTCTGCCGGTGCTCAACAAGATCGACCTGCCGGCGGCCGATCCCGAACGGGTCCGCAACGAGATAGAGGAGATCATCGGCATCGACGCATCCGGCGCCATCCTCTGCAGCGCCAAGACCGGAGAGGGGGTCAGGGACGTGCTGGAGGCGATCATCCGGGAGATCCCGCCGCCCAGCGGCGATCCCGAGGCCCCGCTGGCCGCCCTGATCATCGATTCCTGGTTCGACAACTATCTGGGGGTGGTCTCCCTGGTGCGGGTGTTCCAGGGCACCCTGGCCAGGGGCGACCGGATCCGGATCATGTCGAACGGGCGTGTCGAGCAGGTGGACCGGCTGGGGATCTACACCCCCAAGGCGAAGGACCTGGACCGGCTCGTGGCCGGTGACGTCGGCTTCGTGATCGCCGGCATCAAGGACATCCACGGCGCCCCGGTGGGCGATACCATCACCCATGCCGCGGATCCGGTGGCAGAGCCGCTGCCCGGCTTCAAGCGCGTCAAGCCCAATGTCTTCGCCGGACTGTTCCCGGTCGATTCCGCCGATTACGAGGAGCTGCGCGACGCACTGGACAAGCTCAGTCTGAACGATGCCGCGCTCCATTACGAGCCGGAGACCTCGCAGGCGCTCGGCTTCGGCTTCCGCTGCGGTTTCCTCGGAATGCTGCACATGGAGATCGTCCAGGAACGGCTGGAGCGGGAGTACGGCCTGGAGCTCATCACCACCGCGCCCACCGTGGTCTACGAGGTGCTCACCACCCGTGGAGAGACCCTGCAGATCGAGAATCCGTCGAAGCTGCCGGAGCCCGCGGAGATCGCCGAGATCCGGGAACCCATCATCCAGTGCGACATCCTGGTGCCGCAGGAGTACCTGGGCAACGTGATCAGCCTGTGCATCGAGAAGCGGGGAGTGCAGAAGCGGCTGCTCTATCTGGGTAACCAGGTCTCGGTCAGTTACGAGCTGCCGATGAGCGAGATGGTCAGCGACTTCTTCGACCGGCTCAAGTCGGTGACCCGGGGCTACGCCTCCATGGACTACCACTTTCTGCGCTATCAGGCGGCCGACCTGGTCAAACTCGACCTGCTGATCAACGGTGAACGGGTCGATGCCCTGTCGGTCATCGTCCACCGTGACCAGGCCCAGCGGCGCGGGCGCGAGCTGGCGAAGAAGATGAAGGAGCTGATCCCGCGGCAGATGTTCGAGATCCCGATCCAGGCCGCCATCGGTTCCCACATCGTCGCCCGCGAGACCATCAGCGCCCTGCGCAAGAACGTCACCGCGAAGTGCTATGGCGGCGACATCACCCGCAAGCGCAAGCTGCTGGAGAAGCAGAAGGCCGGCAAGAAGCGGATGAAGCAGCTCGGTTCGGTGAGCATACCCCAGGAGGCCTTCATGTCGGTCCTGGGATCGGGAGAGAAGAAATGACCTTCGATTTTTCCGCGGTACTGGTGTTGCTGACCGCGGTCAGCGGCACGATCTGGGGGGTGTGGGTCTGGCTGCTGGCGCCGCGCCGGCGGACGGCCGAAGAGGCGGAGACGGAAGAACCCCTGCTGGTTGAATACGCCCGCTCCTTCTTCCCCATCTTCCTCATCGTTCTCATCCTGCGCTCCTTCATCGCGGAGCCGTTCCGCATTCCTTCCGGCTCCATGATGCCGACCCTGCTGGTCGGGGACTTCATCCTGGTCAACAAGTACGAATACGGTATCCGCCTGCCGGTGCTCAATACCAAGATCATCGACATCGGCGCGCCGCAACGGGGCGACATCGTGGTCTTCCGCTATCCCGAAGACCCCTCGATACCCTACATCAAGCGTATCGTCGCGATCCCCGGTGATCATGTCGTCTACAAGGACAAGAAGCTCTGGATCAACGGCAAGCTGCAGCCACAGAAGTATCTGGGCAGGTATCTCGGGATCGGCAGTGGGGCGATGATGACCGGGGCGGAAGAGCGCCTCGAGCGGCTGGACGGCAAGGAACACCGGATCCTGATCATGCCGGGGCGGCCGACGGTGAATGTTGATACCGTGGTCCCGTCGGGGCATTATTTCGCCATGGGCGACAACCGGGACAACAGCCGGGACAGCCGCTACTGGGGCTTCGTGCCGGACGAGAATCTGATCGGCCACGCCTTCATGATCTGGATGAACTGGGACAGCAAGGCCGGAGGCATCGATTTCGGCCGGATCGGTACCTTTCTGCAATGACCAGCGGTGCGGACCGCGGGAGGAGCGAAGCAATGATGAGAAGAGAGCAGGGCATCACCTTCCTTGGATTCCTTATGGTCGCGGCCCTGGTCGGTTTCTTCGCCGTGGTGGGGATCAAGCTCTTTCCGCTCTACATGGAGAGCATGAATGTCTGGCAGGGAATGAAGAACGTCGCCGAGCGGCCTGACATCCAGAACCTCAGCACCCGGGAGATCTACAAATATCTCCTCCGCAACTACGAGGTTCAGGATGTCGATTTCATCACCCAGGACAATATCGCCAGACACCTCAAGATCGAGCGTGCCAGGGACAAGGGCAAGCGGCTGATGCACATGACCTACGAGAGCCGGCGTCCCCTGTTCGGCAATCTGGACATCGTGCTGAAGTTCGACAAGACCATAGAGATACCAGCCTACCGGGGCAATTGAGCACCTCTCACCCCTTGGAAGGGATCATCGGCCACAGCTTCGATGACCCCGGCCTGCTGATGACCGCGCTGACCCATCGCAGCGTGGCTGGCGGCCGCAACAACGAACGGCTGGAATTTCTCGGCGACGCACTGCTCGGCTCGATCATTGCGGAACTGCTCTACCGGCGTTTCCCGACCGCCGATGAAGGGCAGCTCACCCGCATGCGGGCCGCCCTGGTGCGGCGCGAGACCCTGGCCGGGCTGGCCCGCCAGCTCGGTCTCGGGGAGCACCTGCGGCTCGGGGAGGGGGAGATGAAGAGCGGGGGCTGGCGCCGTGACTCGATCCTGGCAGACACCCTGGAGGCCCTCATCGGCGCGATCTATCTCGACGCTGGTCGTGAATTTCTCTGTCAGTGGCTCGATCGGCTGTACCGGCCAAGGCTGGAATCCCTGACGCCGGAGGCCATTGCCAAGGACCCCAAGACCGAACTGCAGGAATATCTCCAGGCCCGTCAACTGCCCCTGCCGGAATACGAGACGGTCGCGACCGGGGGGCCTCCTCACGCCCGCAGGTTCACCGTCTCCTGCCGGGTGTGCGGCCAGGAGCCCGTGCAGGCCACGGGCCGTAGCCGCCGCAAGGCGGAACAGGCCGCGGCGGCGGCCATGCTGGAACGCCTCCGGGCAGGGGCGTCATGAGCCCTTCGTCCCGCAGCGGCGTGGTGGCCATCGTCGGCCGCCCCAATGTCGGCAAATCGACCCTGCTCAACCATATCCTCGGCCAGAAGCTGAGCATCACGTCCCGCCGGCCGCAGACCACGCGCCAGCACCTGCTCGGTGTCCTCACCAGGGGAAGGGACCAGATCGTCTTCGTCGACACACCGGGACTGCAGCTGCGTCCGGGCAAGCGCATGAACCGGGCCATGAACCGGGAGGTCGAGACGGTCCTGCCCGGGGTCGACCTGGTCCTGTTCGTGGTCGAGGCCCTGCGCTGGACCGCGGCCGATGAAAATGTCCTGCGGCTGCTGCGGGAATGCGACCTTCCCGTGCTGCTGGTGGTCAACAAGGTCGATCGGGTGCAGGAGCGGGAAAGGTTGTTGCCCTGGATCGAGGAGCGCGTACGGGAATTCGGTTACCGCGAGGTGATACCCCTCTGCGCACGCCGCAAGCGCGACGTGGAACACCTGCTCGAGGCCCTGATCCGGTATCTGCCGGAAGGGCCACACCTCTATCCGGAGGACCATCTGACCGATCGCAGCGAGCGCTTCCTGGCCGCCGAGATCGTGCGCGAGAAGCTGATGAGGCTGCTCGGCGAAGAGCTGCCCTACAGCGTCGGGGTGAGCATCGAATCCTTTCATGAACAGGGCAAGACCCTTCATATCGACGCCGTCATCTGGGTGGAACGCCCGGGGCAGAAGCCCATCATCATCGGCCACCAGGGCCGGTTGCTGAAGAAGATCGGCACGCAGGCGCGCCGGGACATGGAACGCCTCTTCGGGCGCAAGGTGATGCTGCATACCTGGGTCAAGGTCCGGGAGGACTGGACCGAGGATGAACGGGCACTGAAGCAGCTGGGCTTCGACATCTGATCCTCCCGTGCAGCCTGCCTGGGTACTTCATGGGCGTCCCTACCGGGAGACCAGTCTGCTGCTGGAGGCCCTGACCCGCGATCAGGGCAGGGTGCCGCTCGTGGCTCGCGGGGCCCGTCGTGGACGGGTCCCGCAATCGCTCACCCTGCAACCCTTCAGGCCGCTGATGATCGACTGGCTGGGCCGGGGTGAACTGCTGACCCTGAAAGGCGCGGAGCCGGCCGGCCCGGCCTTGAACCTCACCGGTGAACGGCTGTTCAGCGGGTTCTACGCCAATGAACTCCTGATGCGCCTGCTGCATCGCCACGAGCCCGCTCACGGGGTATTTCTCTCCTACGGGGCACTGCTCGAGGGGCTCGCCGGCGAGGCGCCGCTGGAGCCACTGCTGCGCCGATACGAGATCGATCTGCTGACCCGGATCGGTTACGCACCACTGCTGGATCGGCTGGCCGACGGTGATGAGGCAATCGATGCCGGTGGGCGCTACCACTACCAGGCAGATCGCGGCCCCCTGAAGGCTCCGGCGCCCGGTACTCTCGAGGTGAGTGGAGAGCTGCTGCTGGCCCTCGCGGAAGACCGGCTGGACGACCCCGGCATCCTGCGCCAGGCCAAGCTCCTTACCCGTCATCTGCTGCGGCCACATCTCGGTGGACGACCTCTCCTGAGCCGCCGACTGTTCGGCAAGGGCGGGTCCTGAGCCCGTCCGTCCCCACGCAGGGGAGGGGTGAGGGTAGAATTGACGCCGCTTCAATCGAGACCGGAGAGATACCGAGCGATGGAATACCGACCAATCCTTCTGGGCGTGAACATCGATCACGTCGCCACCCTGCGCCAGGCACGGGGTACCCGCTATCCCGATCCGTTGCAGGCCGCTCTCCTGGCGGAGGAGGCGGGCGCCGACGGCATCACCCTGCATCTGCGTGAGGATCGCCGCCACGTCCGGGAGCGTGACGTCGAGCTGCTGAAAGAGACACTGCAGACCCGGATGAATCTGGAAATGGCGGTGGCGGAAGAGATCATCGCCATCGCCGAGAGGATCAGACCCGAACACTGCTGTCTGGTACCCGAGCGGAGGGAGGAGCTGACCACGGAGGGCGGCCTGGACGTGGCGGGACAGCCCGACCGGATCCGGGCGGCCTGCGAACGGCTCGGTGGAGCCGGGATCGAGGTCTCCCTGTTCATCGACGCCGACCCCGCCCAGATCGAGGCTGCGGCCCGGTGCGGCGCACCCGCAGTGGAGATCCACACCGGGCACTATGCCGATGCCGCCAGCGCGACGGAGCGGGAGCGCGAACTGGAACGGGTCGTCCGCGGGGTGGAGCAGGCCGCCGAGGCGGGTCTGATCGTCAACGCCGGACACGGGCTCAACTACCACAACGTCGAGCCGATCGCCGCGATCCCCCAGGTCAACGAACTGAACATCGGCCATGCCATCATCGCGCGCGCGATCTTCACCGGGCTGACCGAGGCGGTACGGGAGATGAAACGCCTGATGCGTGAGGCGCGCGGTCGGTGATCACCGGGATCGGAGTGGACATCGTCGCGATCGACCGCCTGCGCAGGGGCGAGGCCCGCTTCGGCCGGCGCCTGGCCCAGAGGATCCTTTCGCCGCGTGAGTTCGAGGATTACGCCATTGCCGGCGACGGGGCCGCCTATCTGGCCCGGCGCTTCGCCGCCAAGGAGGCCTTCTCAAAGGCCCTCGGCACCGGCTTCCGCAACGGACTGGCGCTGCGCCAGATCACGGTAGTCCACGGCGAACACGGCCGTCCCGGGCTCTCCCTGGAGGGAAGGGCCGCAGAACTGCTGGGGGAGCGGGGCGGCGGCAGGGTCCATCTCAGCCTCAGCGACGAGCGCGACCATGCCGTCGCCTTCGTCGTCATCGAGGGGTGATTGGGATCACCGCAGAGACGCGGAGGGCGCAGAGAGTGGATGGCTATCAGCCATCGGCTCTCGGCCGTCGGATCCGCTGACGGAATCTAGAGTAGCGGGAAGAACCGGGAAAAAACGGGCAACCGGCCAGTCTCCGTGAAACCCGTGTCTCATACGTTGGAATCGGTGCCAATCAGCGGCCATGCAAGATCGATGATCACCACGGAGGCACGGAGGGCACAGAGATCCGTGAAGATTCCATGCGATCTCCTCATGCAGTGGATCACGGTGCATTGAACCATTGGCAGGCAGGACTGGCTGACTGGTTTTCGCGGTTGAAGAAACCACGACGTGTCATGGTTCAATCCTGAACGTGCTGGCACATTGACGGATCTTTGCCCCCGGGCCTGAGGACCCTCTGTGCATGAGGGGCCTTGCGGTAGAAACTCTCCGTGACCTCCGCGTCTCCGTGGTGAGCAGGATTCAGATCAGCCCGTCGAAGGGCTGGACGGTGACCAGCTCGCCCGGTTCGACGCCGCCCCGGTCCGGTTCCAGGATGATGAAGCAGTTGGCCCGGTGCATGGAGCTGAGGACGCCGGAGCCCTGGTTGCCGACGCTGGATACGGTGAGCTCCCCCTGCGTGTCCCGCTCCATCCGCCCGCGCTGGAACTCGGTCCGCCCCGGCCGCTTCTTCAGACGGTCCACGGTTCGGGCGCGGACCAGCAGCGGTTCTGCCGGCGGCTCCCCCTGCATCCGGCGCAGGGCTGGCTGCACGAACTGGTAGAAGGTCACCATGACCGAGACCGGGTTGCCTGGCAGGCCGAAGAATACCGCCTCCCCGACCCTGCCGAAGGCGAGCGGGCGACCGGGCTTGATGGCGATCTTCCAGAAGCCGACCTCGCCCAGCTCCTCCAGGATCCCCTTGACGTAGTCTGCCTCGCCGACCGAGACGCCGCCGGAGGTGATCACCACGTCCGCCTCCCGGGCGGCCTCCTCGAAGGTCCGGCGCATGGTGGCGGGGTCGTCCGGCACCACGCCCAGGTCGAGCCGCTGCGCGCCGAGGCGTGCAAGCATGCCGTGCAGGGTATAGCGATTGCTGTCATAGACATCACCGGGGCGCAACCGCTCCCCGATGGACCGCAGCTCGTCCCCGGTGGAGAAGAAGGCGACCCGCAGCGGACGGAAGACGTTCACCTCGGCGATCCCGACCGAAGCGAGCAGCCCCAGATCGGCAGCGGTCAGGCGGCGCCCCGGTTCCAGGACCGGCTGGCCACGGCGGATGTCCTCGCCTGCCATGCGGACGTTCTCCCCCGGCCGCAGTCCGGCAGGGACCCTGACCATCTCGCCTTCCGTCTCGACCGCTTCCTGCATCACTACGGTGTCAGCCCCCTCGGGCAGGGGGGCGCCGGTCATGATCCGCACGCACTCTCCCGGTTCGACACTGCCCTCGAAGGGGTGGCCGGCCAGCGCGGTGCCGACCCTGCGCAGGGTGGCGGGG
>RFJX01000226.1 GCA_003694425.1 Gammaproteobacteria bacterium | reverse complement strand
GTGCGGGGCCTGGGCGTGATCAACGTACGGGAGCTGTTCGGGGCCAGCGCGGTGAAGATCAACAAATACCTGCGGCTGATCATCGACCTGGAGGAGATGGGGGAGCGGCGTCTGGCGGACCTGGACCGGCTGCGCGGCTGCTATTCGACCCGGGAGGTGCTCGGCATGGAGGTCCCCCAGATAACCATCCCGGTGGCGCCGGGGCGCAATCTGGCGGTACTGGTGGAGAGCGCGGCGCGCAACCACATGCTCCGGATCAGCGGCTATGATGCCACCGAGGAGTTCATCCGCCGCCAGGGGGAGCTCATCTCGGAGGGGCCGGAATGAACCGGTCACCCGAACGGGTGCTCATCGTCAGCGGTCTCTCCGGTGCCGGCAAGACCGTCGCTCTGCACGCCCTGGAGGATGTGGGGTTCCACTGCATCGACAATTTCCCCGCCGCCCTGCTGCCCACCCTGTTCAGCCGGCCGGAGGTGCTGGGCAGCGGCCGGGAGCGGGTGGCCATCGGTATCGATGCCCGCAATCCCGAGGACTCCCTCGCCCAGGTCCCGGCGATCCTCGGCCGGCTGCGCGAGCAGGGACTGCGCACCGAGCTGATCTTCGTCCGGGCGGACGAGGCGACCCTCCTGCAGCGTTTCAGTGAAACCCGCCGCCGCCACCCGCTGACCGCCCCGGACCGCCCCCTCCACGAGGCCCTGGAGGAGGAGCGGCGGCGGCTGGAGCCCTTGCTGGAGATGGCGGACCTCTGCCTGGATACCAGCGGCACCTCGATCCACGCACTGCGCGCCCTCATCAGGGAGCACGTCGCCGGCGACGACCCGCAACGGCTCTCCCTGCAGCTCCTCTCCTTCGGTTTCAAGCACGGTCTGCCTTCCGGCGCCAACTTCATCTTCGATGTCCGGTGCCTGCCCAACCCCCACTGGGTTCCGGAGCTGCGGGACCTCTCCGGCCAGGACCCGGCGGTGGCCGCCTATCTGGAAGGGCATCCACAGGTGGGGCGGATGGCCGAGAGTATCGGCCGCTTCCTGGAGGAGTGGCTGCCCGCCTTCGAGGAGGAGGGGCGCAGCTATCTCAGCGTGGCCCTTGGCTGCACCGGCGGCCACCACCGTTCGGTCTATCTGGTGGAGATGCTGGCGCAGCGCCTGCGCGGGGCGGGGCACCGGCTGCTGGTGACCCACCGTGACCTGAGCAATCCATCATGAGTGTCGGCATCCTGCTCATCACCCACGACGACATCGGCGGGGCGCTGCTGGAGACGGCGCGCGTCACCTTCGGCGAGGAGCTGCCCCTGGCCGCCGCCGCGGTGCACGCCTGCCGCAGGGACGACCCCGAACGGGTCCTGGAGCAGGCGCGGGCGGCGGCGGCGGGGGTCGACAGCGGCGACGGGGTGCTGGTCCTCACCGATCTCTACGGCGCCACTCCCTCCAACATCGCCCTGCGGCTGAAGCAGGAGTGCAGGCAGATGGAGGTGGTCAGCGGTCTCAATCTCCCGATGCTGCTGCGGACGCTCAACTATGCCGACCTGGACCTGGTCACCCTCGCCGATTACGCGGTGACCGGCGGGCGCAACGGCATCTTCAGGGCCTGACCATGCCGGAGCGGGAGGTGACCATCATCAACAAGCTCGGGCTCCATGCCCGGGCCGCGGCACGGCTGGTCAAGCTCGCCTCGACCTTCTCCGCCACGATCGCGCTCGAGCGTGACGGGCGGGAGGTCAACGGGAAGAGCATCATGGGGGTGATGATGCTGGCCGCAGGCAAGGGGACCAGACTGAAGATCAGGGCAGAGGGTGACGATGCCGAGCAGGCGCTGGACGCCCTCTGCCACCTGATCGGCGACCGCTTCGGAGAAGAGGAATGACCTTCGCCCTCCATGGTGTCGGAGTCAGCCGGGGTATCGCCATCGGTCCGGCCCATATCATCCAGCGGGACCAGATCGAGATCACCGAGTATCCAGTGGATGGTGAAGGGGTCAATCTGGAGATCCGGCGCTTCCAGAAGGCGCTCACCCAGGCCCGTCAGCAGCTCAGGGCGGTGCGCGAACACATCCCGCGGCAGACCCCCGGGGACATCGCCGCCTTCATCGATTCCCACCTGCTGATGCTGGAGGATTCGGCCCTGACCGTCGAGCCGGTGCGCCTGATCCGGGAGATGAAGGTGAATGCGGAGTGGGCCCTGAAGCTCCAGCGCGACGCCCTGATTGCGGTTTTCGACGAGATGGAGGATGCCTATCTGCGCACCCGCAAGGACGACATCGACCATGTCGTGAACCGGCTGCAGCGGATCCTGCTCAATCACCCCCCGCTTCGCCACGAGCTGCCAGACAACCGGCTGGCCGGCTACGTGGTCATCGCCGACGACCTGAGTCCGGCGGACACCGTGATGATGCAGGGAGAGGGGATCGTCGCCTTTGCCACCGAGCATGGCGGTCCCACCTCCCATACCGCCATCCTGGCCCGCAGCCTGGGCATTCCCTCCGTGGTCGGCCTGCACCAGGCCCGCCGTTACCTGCGGGAGGACGACCTTGTCATCGTCGACGGGAATGAGGGAGTGCTGCTGGTCGACCCGGACGAGGCGACCCTCGAGTACTATCGTGAACAGCAGCGCCTGGAGAAGCGCCACCGGGCGCAACTGCGCAAGCTCAGGGGAGTGGAGACCCGGACCCGCGACGGAACCGCAATCGAGCTGATGGCCAATATCGAGCTGCCGGAGGATTTCCGGCAGGTGCTCGCGGTCGGAGCCGACGGGGTCGGGCTCTACCGGACCGAATACCTGTTCATGAACCGGGAGTCGGTGCCGGACGAGGAGGAGCAGTACAAGGCCTACGTCAAGGCGCTCAGGGTCATGAAGGGACTGCCCATCACCATCCGCACCGTCGACCTCGGCGCGGACAAGCCGATGCCCCACTCGCGCAATGAGGGGGGGCAGAATCCCGCCCTGGGGCTGCGCGGGATCCGCCTCTGCCTGCGCGAACCGGGGCTGTTCCAGCCACAGTTGCGGGCGCTGATCCGGGCCTCGGCGAGCGGACCGTTGCGCCTGATGCTCCCCATGCTCTCCACCCTGCAGGAGGTGGAGCAGTCGCTGGAGCTGATCCGGACCATCCAGCAGGAGTTCCGCGAGCGGGAGATACCCTTCGATCCGGATATGCCCATCGGCGGCATGATCGAGGTGCCGGCCGCCGCGCTGTGTGCCGACCTGTTTGCCGAACGGCTCGATTTCCTCTCCCTGGGCACCAACGACCTGATCCAGTACACCATGGCCATCGACCGGGTGAACGATCAGGTGAACTATCTCTATGACCCGCTCAACCCCGGCATCCTGCGTCTGGTACATGAGGTACTGAAGGCCTGCGAGGCGTGCGGCAAGCCGGTGACCATGTGCGGCGAGATGGCCGCCGACCCGCGCTGCATACCCCTGCTGCTGGGCATGGGATTGCGCAGCTTCAGTGTCCATCCCGGGGTATTGCTCGAGGTGCGCAAGGTCATCTCCGAGATGGACCTGAAGGAGATGGAGGGCTTCATCCGCAAGGCCTCGCGCAAGGGGGGAGGCTTCCCCTTCCACGCCCTCTACGAGCGATATCGGGCCACCCTCCACTGAACCGGGCTCCCCTCCCCGGCGAGGGCATCCATTACCCCGTCTTGTTACACTACCGCACCTGGCTGTGGCCAGCCGGCCATGCGCTGGCCCCGGCGAGCCGATGATGGCGCCCCTGTCCCGCCCGACCATGATCACGGGCGGGAAGGCCGCGTCGGGCCGGAAAGCCGACTGACAAGAACCGGGAAGAATGTCCGAAGCCGCACTGCACAGTCAGAACGAGATCCAGGGCACCATCCAGCTCCTGCGGGAGGCCCTGGAGGCGGGTGACCGGGAGCTGATCCGGGCCCGGCTCGGTGAGCTGCATCCCTCCGACATCGCCGAGCTGCTGGAGTCCCTGCCGCCGCGCCTGCGCGACGAGGTGTGGGAGGAGATCAGCCCCGAGATCGAGGGTGACGTCCTGGCCCATGCCAATGACGAGGTCCGGGCCGGCCTGCTGGAGGACATGCACCCCCGGGAGGTGGCCGAGGTCACCCGGGAACTGGACGCCGACGACACCGCCGACATCATCCAGGACCTGCCCGAGGACAAGGCGGCCGAAGTCCTGCGGGCGATGGACGAACAGCGCCGGCAGCGGGTCGCGCACGTACTCTCCTACCCGGAGGACACCGCCGGCGGACTCATGGACCCGGACACCGTCACGGTCCGCTCGGATGTCACCCTGGACGTGGTCCTCCGTTATCTGCGCCTGCGGGGGGAGGTCCCGGAGAACACCGGCGGCCTGTTCGTGGTGGACCGGGACAACCATTACCTGGGCGTCCTGCCGCTCACCACCCTGCTGACCGAGGACCCGGAGAAGACCGTGGGTGAGGTGATGAGCCGGGAGGTGGAGGGCATACCCGCCGACATGCCGGCCGAGGAGGTCGCAAGGCTGTTCGAGAGCCGGGACCTGATCTCGGCGGCGGTGGTGGACGAACAGGGGCATCTGCTGGGCCAGATCACCATCGACGACGTGGTCGACGTGATCAAGGAGCAGGGCGAGAGCGCCCTGATGAGCATGGCCGGTCTGGACGAAGAGGAGGACATGTTCGCACCGGTCACCGTCAGTGCCAGGCGCCGCGCGGTCTGGCTCGGCATCAACCTGATCACCGCCTTCCTCGCCTCCTGGGTCATCGGCCAGTTCCAGGAGACCATCGACCAGATCGTGGCCCTGGCGGTGCTGATGCCGATCGTGGCCAGCATGGGCGGTATCGCCGGCACCCAGACCCTGACCGTGGTCATCCGCGGGATCGCCCTCGGGCAGATCGGCTACGCCAATGCCCGGGCCCTGCTGATCCGCGAGGTGCTGGTGGCGCTGATCAACAGCCTGATCTGGGCCCTGGTGGTCGGGCTGGTGGCCGGTTACTGGTTCGACCGGCCGGAACTGGGTCTGATCATCGGCGCGGCCATGATCATCAACCTCATCTGCGCCGCCCTGTTCGGGGCCATCATCCCCCTGGTGCTCAAGCGGCTCTCCATCGACCCGGCCCTGGCCGGCGGCGTGATCCTCACCACGGTCACCGACGTGGTCGGCTTCATGGCCTTCCTGGGCCTGGCGACCGCATTCCTTTTGCACTGATCCGGACGGGCGGGGCGGCATGAAGATCATCATCCTGGGCGCCGGTCAGGTCGGCTCCTCGGTAGCCGGGATCCTCGCGGGGGAGGCCAACGACATCAGCGTGGTCGACCTCGACGGCGAGCGGCTGCGCAGGCTGCGCGACCGCCTGGACATCCACACCGTACAGGGTCATGCCGCCCATCCGGAGGTGCTGCGGCAGGCCGGCGGGGAGGATGCGGAGCTCCTGCTGGCGGTGACCAGCAGCGACGAGACCAACATGCTGGCCTGCCGCTTCGCCGCCAGCCTCTTCCACACCCCCACCCGGATGGCGCGGGTGCGGGATCCGGGCTACCTTGACGACCCGCGGCTCTTCGCCCCCGAGGTGGTGCCGGTCGATGTGCTGATCAGCCCGGAGCAGGAGATCACGGACCAGATCATCCAGCTCCTCGAGCATCCCGGTGCCCTCCAGGTCGTCGAATTCGCCGACGGACAGGTGCTCCTGGTCATCTTCAGGCTCCGGGGCGACGGCCTGCTGGCGGGGCACCGGATCGACGAACTGCCCGGACTGCTCCCGCAGGTCGAGGTCCGGATCACTGCCCTCTACCGCGGTGACACCGTCCTGCTGCCGGACGGGGACACGGTGCTCCAGGAGGGAGACGAGCTCTTCGCCCTGGGCGGCGCCGGGCACATCCAGCGGTTGCTCTCCGCCCGGGGCGGGGATGGGGAGCAGGGGCCGCGG
>RFJX01000225.1 GCA_003694425.1 Gammaproteobacteria bacterium | reverse complement strand
GTCGATCTCCTCGAGGAGCCGGCCTTCGTAGATCCAGAGCGGGCCGATCCGGCGCGGCGCACCGAGACCGGCCTCGCGCACCCGCTCGCGGGCCACGGCCAGTCCGGTGCCGGGGGCAATGGCCGTGAGCAGGGCGGCACGGTCCGCCGCCGCTGCGACGCCGGCGGCTCCCCCCTCCCGGGAAGCGACCAGGTGGGGTCGACTGAAGCGGTGGCGCCAGGCCACCCCGACACGCCAGGCCTCGCTGCCCCGGCCGGGATCGGCCTCCCGGGCGAACAGGTCCAGGTCGGCGGTGATCTCGTCCTGATCCGTGGGACGGTAGCCGTAGCGCAGGGCGAAGGCGGCCGTATCGGTATCGATCCCGCCGAGCACGCCGGCCTTCTGCCGGGCGAGGTTGAGGTTGGCGTCCAGCCGGTGGCGGCCCCGGGCCAGCTGCAGGGCCAGGGTCGGCGCGTACTGGTCGAAACTGCCCGGGCCGGTGTTGCGGATCAGCGAGACGCCGGGACGGATGGTGCCGCGCCAGCCGTGGAGATCCAGTGCGTGGGACAGCCCCAGGTCGAGGGTGCGGGCGATGGTGGTGGAACCGCCGCCGGTATCGTCCTCGGTCGCCACCCAGTTGAGCGAGAGGTCCCCGTTCCAGCCGCCCGCGAGCGGCCGGCTGAGGCTGGCGGTGAGCGAGCGGGTGATGGTGTCGGTGGTGTCGTTGCGATCCGAGCGGTCCTGCCAGTAGAGATCGATGCCGCCTGAGAGCCGCGGGTCCCATCCGCCCAGCAGGCTGCCGGAGTAGTTGAGGCCGAAGGTGGTGGTCTTGAGCGGGTCGCCGCTCTCCATGGCGTCGTGGAACAGCTGGGCCCGTCCGCGCAGGGTGGCGCCCCAGCCGAAGCGCCAGTCGCCGTGGGCCTCGTAGCTGCGCCGGTCCGGGGTGACCACCGCCCCAGCGGGCTGGAAGTCCTGGCCGTTGCGTTCGAAGCGCAGGCGGTAGCCGAAGGGGTCATGGAGGCTGCGCCCCCGCACCTGCAGGTAGAGGCCGGTGTCCTCCCGGTCGAGGCCGTTGTTGCCGTTGATGCCGTTGTGATCACCGGCGAACCAGGCGAACTCTCCCTCGATGCTCCCCCTCCAGTTGCCGGTCGTGAAGGGGAACTCGGCGGCCAGTGACTCGACCCACTGGCGCCGGGCCGGCAGCCCGGAGACGGTGTCCCGCGCCCGGTAGTTGCCCACCGCGTTGAGCGCCAGCCGCCCCCAGGAATCCTCCATCACCCAGGAGACGCCGGTGGTCAGGTCGTCGTTGAACTGCAGGTCCTTCCAGGAGCGCTGGTTGGTCCCGACCAGAAAGAGCAGCGAGCTGCGCTGGCCTTCGCGCTCCTGGCGCGGCTGCAGATCGAGCTGGAACCCTTTCAGCGAGCGTTGCAGGATGCGGTAGCTGAAGAAGCCGAAGGTATCGCCCGCCTCCAGCCGGAAGGGGAGACCCGTGTCGCCCCGCTCCCAGGAAAGGTGCAGCCGCTCCGGCACCACCCCCTTCTCGCCGGAGCGGTAGAAGGAGTCGTTGAGCAGGCCGTCCAGGTCAATCCGGAGCCGGTGCCAGGGATTGAAGCGGCGCGAGAGGCCGAGATGGACCTCGTCGTATTCCTGGGCACCGTCCTCGGGATAGGGGCTGGCGCTGCTGTCGCCGGTGGACTGATACACCTCGGCCCGGACGGTGTTGGAGCCATCGATGTCCCAGTCGGGCAGGATCGCCTGGGCCCGGGCGTGGGTCAGGAGGGCCGCACCCAGCAGCGGCAGGCCCAGGAACAGCCGGCGCCCCCTCCCGTTCATAGCGGCTCACGCACCTCCAGGAAGTATTCGTTGACCCCCCGCAGGCGGCGAAAGCCCTGTCGCGGGTCGTTGAACTCCACCTGGGTCTCGGCCACCACCGCCACGGTGCTCACCCGGTAACGGCGATTGCCCCGTTCCGGGTCGGTGATCTCCTTCTGGTCGTAGGTCTGCACGTCGCGGATCCCCAGCAGGCGGATGCTGGCGTCCCGCGGCACCACCGAATCGACCGCATCGGCCACCCGTTCGGCGTCGTAGAACCGCTCCGAGAGCTTCTCCCGCAGCTTCGGCGTGTTCCAGGCCGCGAGGACCTGCTTCAGCGCCTTCTCCACCACCGGGCGGGACACCGGGTGCAACGCCTTCGATGCCGCGACCGCCCGGAGCGATTGCACCGGGATGGGCCGGATGGTGCGGAATTCACCGGCCGGACAGCTGATCCCGACCATCCCGATCAGGCCGGCGAGAACAACGGGCTGGAGGCGAAACAGAGGGGTCATTGCGGCCTGAACCCCTGCACCCGGGCATTGGTCGAGGTGGCAAAGAGGGTCCCCGTGAAGGACGGATTTCCGGGCGGACAGCCTGCACCGGTACAGCGCAGGACCAGGGTGATGTCGGTGTTGAGCGGCAGGCCTACCGCCCCCCCGAACTGGCCCGGCGTGACGCTACTCGCCGGCGCCGCGCTGACCATCTCCCAGAAGGAGTTGCCCATGGACAGACAGGCATGGGTACCACCGGTATCCGCCACCCAGAACCCGCTCCCGCCGTCGAAGGAACACCGGTTCACCAGGAACAGGTAGGCGCCGTGTGCCAGGAACGGCGGCGACTGGTTGAGCCCCTGCTGCATCTCGCACTGGCCGGTCGTCTCGATGTAGGAGAAATTCACATAGATGTTGAACCCGCTGCTGCCAAAGGCGACCGGGCCCGCATCACATGGCGGAATTCCACCACCACCACCACCACCGCCGCCGGATGGCGCACCGCCGCCGGTCGCAACCGGAGTCGCACCGCCCCCCACCTCGCCGCCGATCTGCTCCCGGATGTCCCGCTCGTCCAGCGGGTTGAAGCCGGAGAGGTTGTCCGGGGGGCGGATCAGGGTGACGATGGGCTCGCCCGGTCCGCCGGTCTCGCCGCAGTCGTCGCGCAGCACCTTCTTGCGCCAGTCGATGTCGCAGGAGGGCTCCTCGCAGATCCGGGTCAGGAGGCGGGCGTGGACATGGGTCTTGTAGTAGCACCCCTCGGTGAAGCCACTGCCCACCACCTGGCCTCCGCTGAGCTGGATGCTGCCCCGCTTGCCAACCAGCCGGTTCAGGGCGCTTTCCACATCCCCTTTCACCCTGGCGGAGATCTTCGACTGGAGCTTGCGCCCACAGGCGCCGAGTTTCTCCTCCGCCTCCTTCCTGCGGGCCTGCAACTCCTGCTGGAGCTTCTCGGGAAGCTGGCCGAGTTCCTTCGCCTTGTCGATCGCCTCCATCGTCTTCTCGTACTGCTCCCGGGCCCGGCTCACGATCTCCTGCGCCTGCTCCAGCCGCTTGCGCCCCTCGGGAGTGAGGAATTCGTTCTTCAGCTGCTCGGCCAGTTTCTGTCTGGCCTGCTCCAGTTTCTCCAGACCCTTCGCCTTGAAGTCACCGATCTTGCCCTCCACGTAATCCTTGATCTGCTTTTGCAGGGTTTCACGCAGGGAGCCCAGCAGGGCGCCGGTGGTGGCGTCACCCGCCTCCAGCGAACGCTCCTCGTAGCCGTCCCAGAATCCCTCGAAGGCATCGATCGCCTTGTCCAGACCGGGGATCTTCTTCAGCAGCTCGAGCATCCCGAACAGGGTCGTCCGGTCGATGTCGAGCGGCAGGGGAATCCGCAGGTCGAAGTCGTACTCCGCCCAGTACTCGGCCTTCTCCCAGGTGGTGAGATAGACCGGAGTGACCTCGGTGGTGCGGCAACTGGTACGGAAGATCCGCGGCTTGCCGTACTTCGGCGGCTCCTGGCGGGTATCGACCACCACCCGGGCCTTCTTCTGCGGCGGCCCGTGACGGGTGATGACCATGTAGGGGTGCAGCTGCTGCCCGAGATAGCCCGCGAGCGCCTTGCGCAGGGCCAGGGCATAGACCCGCCCGCTTTCCTTCCATGACCGCAGCCAGTGGGAGGCAAAGGGGCGGACCCTGGGAGGCGGCCAGAGGTCCATGGGCGCCTGGCAGTGTGGCTCCTGCCCGTTGCACTGCCGCAGGACGAGGTCGTCGCCCTTCGTGCGATAGCGGTCGTCGTCGCTCTTGCACTGGCCGGCGCAGGCCTGTTCGGCCTGGACGCGGCACTGCTGCATCGCGGCATCACGCCGCTTGCGCAGCTCCTTCATCAACCGCTCCGCCTCCCGGCCCTTCTCCCGGTACCGCTTCGCCGCCGCCTTCCACTGTGAAACGAGGGCCGAGCGGGAAGGCTTCCCGCCGCCCCTGCCGATGCCGCCACAGCCGCGCGCCGGGTCGCTCAGGCAGGTGAAGATGCGGTTCGCCTCGTCACGCGCGTCGTGCTGGGCCCGGCAGGCCGCGATGTAGCGCTGTCCGCCCGACTCCATGCACTGGCTGAGCAGACACGCGTCGAGGTGACGATGGATACACTTCTCGCAACGGGTCTGGTATTCAGGGCGAGGCGCGCGACAGGCCAGTTCGACATCGCCCTTGCAACTGCCGGTCGTCACCGGGAAAGGATGCGGAGTCTCGGTGCCCGGCTTTGGCCTCCCGGAGGGGGGAGGCTGGGGACCGGGGCCACCGGGG
>RFJX01000022.1 GCA_003694425.1 Gammaproteobacteria bacterium | reverse complement strand
GGGAATTCCGTTCCAACATCCACCGCGGGGGCAGCGCCGACGTCATCCGCATCACCCCGGAGGAGCGCTCGACCGCGGTGCGCGCCGCCCGGACCATGGGACTGAACGTGGCCGGGGTCGATCTGCTCCGCTCCAATCACGGGCCGGTGGTGATGGAGGTCAATTCGTCCCCCGGCCTGCAGGGCATCGAAAAGGTGACGGGCAAGGATATCGCCGGCCTGATCGTGGATTTCATCGAGAAGAACGCAAGACAGGGCCGGACTCGCACCAGGGGAAAGGGCTGAGCCGTGCCCCAGGCGCTCTTCATCGGCGGCGAGGCGGTCGCGCCCGGAGAGCGCCGGCTCATCGACATCCACCTGCCCCAGCTCTACACCCATGCCGCGCTGACCATGCCGGTGCAGGTGGTGCGGGGGCGCCGACCCGGTCCCTGCCTGTTCGTCTCGGCGGCACTGCATGGCGACGAGATCAACGGGGTCGAGATCATCCGTCGGCTGCTCAACGTGAATGCGCTGAGGCGTCTGAGGGGCAGCCTGATTGCCGTTCCGGTGGTGAACGTCTATGGATTCATCGGCCACTCCCGTTACCTCCCCGATCGGCGGGACCTCAACCGCAGCTTCCCGGGATCCGAACGTGGATCCATGGCCGCCAGGCTGGCCAATCTGTTCCTTACCGAGATCGTGGCCAAGGCCGACTACGGCATCGATCTGCACACTGCAGCCATCCATCGGGACAACCTGCCGCAGGTCCGGGCCAATCTCAACGACGCCGGTACCGAACGGCTGGCGAGCGCGTTCCACGCCCCCGTGATCATCAACTCGGGGCTGGTGGACGGTTCCCTCCGCCAGGCCGCCTCGCGCCTGGGTGTGCCGGTGCTGGTCTACGAGGCGGGCGAGGCGCTGCGGTTCGACGAGCTGGCGATCCGGGCCGGGGTGCGGGGCATCCTCTCGGTGATGCGGGAACTGGCCATGCTGCCGCCGGGGCGGGTGCGCAAGCATGTGGTGGAGCCCTTCGTTGCGCGCGCCAGCGGCTGGCTGCGCGCGCCGCAGAGCGGCATCCTCCGGGCGGTGACCCATCTCGGTGCCCGGGTGGAGCGGGGACAGCTTCTGGGTGTGGTCTCGGACCCCTTTGGCGAGGTCGAGGAGCCCGTTCAGGCCCGTTACGACGGCATCGTCATCGGACGCACCAACCTGCCGCTGGTCAACGAGGGAGAGGCGTTGTTCCACGTCGCACGCTTTCGTCGCCCGGATGAGGTGGTGGACACCCTGGAGAGTTTCCAGCAGGAGTTCGACCCCAACCTGGACATCCTGCCGCCGGAGGAACCTCCTCTGGTCTGAAGGTCCGGACGCCGTGTTTCGATCCGGGGTCGGTGTATGGTGTGGGTGGCAATCGGGGCGGCACCTCCCTGTTTCACCCGGTCGAGGTTGATCCCCTGGTGACCACGCCCGGTCACCACTCTGGGGCCATTCCCTACACGCCGGATGGGACCGGCGCGGGCGGCCGGGCTGCGGTATAGTGAAGGCCCATGAGAACCCCCGCGGTCATTTCCCTTGCCCTGGTGGCGCTTCTGCCGGTTCCGGCGCAGCCCGGGACAACGGCAGCCTCGCCCGCAACCCTGGCCGCGGACTGGGCCCTGTATGGCGGGGACCATGGCAACCGGCGCTTCAGCCCGCTGGACCAGATAGATAACCGGAACGTCTCCCGCCTGAAGCTCGCCTGGCGCCACGCCACCGGCCGCAAGGCCACCTTCGAGGCCAGTCCGGTGGTGGTGGACGGGATCATGTATCTGAGCACCCCCTACAACGATGTCCTCGCCCTGGATGCCGCCAGCGGTGAGACCGTCTGGCGTTACCATCACGAGCTGCGGGGTGGGGACTACTGCTGCGGGCCGGCCAACCGTGGCGTTGCGGTGGCCGGCGACCGGGTCTACGAGGCCACCATCGATGCCCGGCTGATCGCCCTGGACCGGGGCACCGGCGAGTTGATCTGGGACGTGCCGATCACCGATGCCGAGGCCGGTGCCGGTGAGGACCTGCGTCCGCTGCTGGGGATCGAGGAGCTCAAGGGGGCGGTCAAGACCGGGAATACCGGCTACAGCGCCAACATGGCTCCGCAGGTGGTCGACGGCAAGGTGCTGGTCGGGATCACCGGTGCTGGCTACGGGCTGCACGTGGAATTCGAGGAGCACGGCGAGCCGGTCCTCTCGGTCGGCGGGCTGGGCGGCGGGGGTCACGGTCTGCGTGGCTTCCTGGTCGCCTACGACGCCGCCAGCGGCCGGGAACTGTGGCGCTGGTACAGCGTGCCGGAGCAGGGCTGGGAGGGGCAGTGGCGCGCGCAGACACCCTATGGGGTTCCCCTGAACCGGGACCTGGCGGCGGAACGGGCCGCATTCGCGCGCTACCGCGACACCTGGCGCTACGGCGGCGGTTCGGTCTGGACCACACCGGCGGTGGATCGGGAGCTGGGGCTGATCTACCTCGGCACCGGCAACCCGGCCCCGCAGATGGACGACTCCACCCGCCCCGGGGACAACCTCCACACCGTCTCCCTGGTGGCGCTGGAACTTGCGACCGGGCGCCTGCGCTGGGCCTACCAGCAGGTGCCACACGATCGCTGGGGCTATGACGTGGCCAGTCCGCCGGTACTGTTCGAGGTCGAGCACGGGGGACGGAAGGTCAAGGCCGTGGGTCAGGCCAGCAAGCTGGGGTGGTTCTTCATCCACGACCGCGAAACCGGTGAGCTGCTGCGCCGCAGCGAACCCTTCATCCGGCCGGAGAACCTCTTCGCCCGCCCCACCAGCGAGGGGGTGAGGGTGGTGCCGGGGACCCTGGGCGCCTGCTCCTGGTCGCCGGTTGCCTATCATCCCGGATTGCAGGCGGTCTACATCGACGGCATCTATCAGCCCTCGCTGTTCTTCAGCCGCAGGCTGAAGCCGGCGCCCGGCCGCCCCTGGTCC
>RFJX01000224.1 GCA_003694425.1 Gammaproteobacteria bacterium | reverse complement strand
TCATCCGCACATCCCTGTGCGGATGATCACGATACCGACCCGACAGGATGGCTCGCCCCTTCGGGGCCGCCTGCGCTTCGCTCCGGCGTTCCGAATCGCTCCCGGCGATTCGGTCGGACCTGCGAAAGCGGGGATCAAAATCCCGTGCCTTACCGCCTGGCGACAGCCTGTTCTGATCCGGGAAATTGCTTCCCTGCAATTTCTCTCTGAACGGATGGGCAAAATGCGATTTCGCCCATCCTCCGTCGAAACGGCAGTCCGTTTCGACGCCGCACTTCCCTGTGCGGAAAATCCGGTTTCGATCGGAAAAGCGTTCTCCCTGCGCTTTTCCTCCACGGGCCCTGCTCAGACAGACTCCAGCAACTCGTGCAGGGGCGACCGGTTCAGGCCGCGCACGACCCAGGCCCGCCATTGCTCCGGCACCCGGGCGGCGACCTGCCGGGCCTGGTGCTCCTCCTCGAAGGCGGCATAGATGCAGGCCCCGGTGCCGGTCAGCCGGGGCTCGCCGGACGCCTCCAGCCAGCGCATCGCCTCGTCCACCTGGGGGTAGCGGGCCCGGACCACCGGCTCGCAGTCGTTCCTCCCGCCGCCACGCAGGAAATCGGCTATTTTGAGTGGGGGGGTATCCCGTGTCAATTCGGGGGCACCGAAGATCCCGGCAGTGGCCACCTCGCAGCCGGGATGGAGCAGGAGATAGAAGGGAGTGGCCGGCTCCAGCGGCTGGAGCCGTTCGCCCACGCCCTCGGCCCAGGCCGCGTGGCCGTGGACGAAGACCGGCACGTCGGCGCCGAGGCGCAGCCCCAGCCGGGCCAGCTCGTCCATGCCCAGTCCCAGTCCCCAGATCCGGTTGAGCAGCAGCAGGGTCGTTGCGGCGTCGGAACTGCCGCCCCCCAGTCCCCCGCCCTGGGGGATGTTCTTCTCCACCTCGATGGCGACCCCGGCGCGGCAGCCGGTCTCCTCCCGCAGGATGCGGGCCGCCCGCACCACCAGGTCATCCTCCTCCGGTACCCCCTCGGCGCCGCGCAGGCGAAGGATCCGGCCGTCTGTCCTGGGGGTGAAGCGCAGCCGGTCGCCCAGGTCGATGAACTGGAATACCGTCTGCAGCTCGTGATACCCGTCGGCGCGCCGGCCGGTGATGTGCAGGAACAGGTTGATCTTGGCCGGGGCCGGCCACCAGCGGCCCTCCATCAGGTCTCCCACCGGGTGATGACCATCCGGATCTGGAAGCGGTCGTTGAAGAGATAGAGCCGTGCCGGGAGGTCGAGCACTCCGCTCTTGCGGTAGCCCAGCACACTGATGCGCCAGCCCTGCTGCTCCATGTCCGTGAGGCGTCCCTCCTCGTCGAAGCGGAGCTGTCGCGGGGACTCGCCGGGAGCAGGGAGGCCACGCACCCACCAGGCGAGGCCGGAGAGGGGGACCGACCAGCCCAGATTCTGCTCCATCAGCGCCTCGGGGTCCCGGGCCTCGAAACGCTCGTTGCGCTCGTTGGTCAGCACCACCCGCCCGGGATCGCCCTCGATCTGGTAACTGCCCTGGCCCAGCGGGGCGATGATCCGGAGACGATAGGCCTCGCCCCGCTGCTGCCAGTCGATGGTGGCACTGAAGGCCTCTGCTCCGGCCTTGATCCCGATCCGGCCGGTCAGGGTCCATTCCTGCAACGCCGCAACCTGCTCCCGGTGACGCTGCCAGGCCCCGGTCTGCGCCTCCTCCACCGGCAGCAGGTAGGGCCTGAGCTCGGCGCATCCCCCGCCGAGCAGGGTCAGGAGCAGCAACAGGCAGGCGCGCAAGGGCCCCTTGCGGGGGGAAGGGGATGAGAGGCCGGCTGCGAAGCCCTCACCTCGTCTTGCCGTAAACCGGGTCATTGCGTGACGGGACGCCCCAGGGCCTTGAGCAGCCGCTCGTCTCCGGGATTGTGCCGCAACGACGATTCGAGGATGCGGCGGGCGTCGTCTGGCCGGCCCTGGGCCCTCAGCACCTCGGCCAGGTGGTCGGCCACCTCCGGGTCGTCGCGGATCTCCCGGGCCCGCCGCAGGTAGTATTCGGCCTCTTCCAGCCGGCCCAGCCGGTAGAGGATCCAGCCCATGCTGTCGAGGATGAAGAAATTGTCCGGCTCGAGCTCCAGGGCGCGCGAGATCAGTTCATAGGCCTCCTCGTAGCGGTCGGTACGGTCGGCCAGGGTGTAACCGAGGGCATTGAGGGCCTGGGCATTGTCGGGATCCAGTTCGAGCAGGGCCCGCAGATCGCGTTCCAGGATGTCCAGCCGCCCCATCTTTTCGGCCAGCATGGCGCGGGCGTAGAGCAGGTCCGGCTGGACCTCCTGCTCGAGGGCCTGGTCATAGAGCTCCATGGCCTCCTCCAGCCTCCCCTGTTCGACCAGCAGCTCGGCCCGCAGCCGCACCAGGGCCTGGCGCTGCTCTCCATTCCCGGGCTCGAGCCCCTGGGTGAGCTTCCAGGCCCGCTCATATTCCTCGAGCCGGCCCAGGAGGAGGGCGGCGCGCATGGTGGCGTCGAAGTGGTGGGGGCCCTCCGCCACTGCAAGGTAGTGATCCAGGGCCTCCTTCTCCCTTCCCTCCTGTTCGGCTATCTGACCGAGATAGAGGTGGGCCTGGTCCTTGAGCGCGGGGTGGCGGAGCAGGCGCCGGAGGTTGTTCCGGGCCTGAGCGAGTCTGCCCGCCTGCAGTTCCAGCAGGGCCAGGGAGAAGCGGACCTCGGCATTCTCCGGCGCCCTGCGGGACAGTTCGGCGAAGAGGCGACGGGCCTCGTCATAGCGCTTCTCCTCCGCCAGGAAACGGGCCCGGAGCAGTTCCAGTTCGAAGTTGCCGGGATGGCGACGGACCACATCGCCCAGCCAGGTCGCGGCATGTTCCGGGGTCGCGTGCTTGCGCAGGACCGCGAGATAGGCCAGCGCCAGGGTCATGCCGCGGGAATCGGGCGTCACCGTCTCCAGCATGATGCGGTCGGCCAGGTCCAGCCGTCCGGCCTTGACCGCCATCAGGGCATAGGCGAACCGGCCCTGGGGGCCGGCTTCCGATGCCTCGACCAGACGCCGCATGACCTCCAGGGCGGCCTCCGTGTCCTCCTCCCGCGACAGCACCGAGGCGATGGTCCGCAACCGCTGTTCGCGCAGGGCGGGAGCGGCCTCGAGCAGCCTCTGCAGCTCGGCAGTGCTGGCGTCCACCTCTCCCCGGCGCAGCAGCAGTGAGGCCATGAGCAGGCGGGCATCCTCGCTTTCCGGTTCCGTTTCCAGCCATAGGCGGGCGAGCTCCAGGGCCGCGTCATCCTGCTTCGAGAAGAGGGCGATCTGGGTGGCCCGGCGGATGATGGTCGGGTCGCGGGTCTCCTGCGCGAGCCGCCGGTAGATCCCGAGGGCCCGGTCCACCTCGCCGGCCTGGCCGGAGAGCTCCGCCTCCAGCAGGCGCAGCATGAGTTCCGGCTGCAGCCCCTTGATCCGGTGTCGTTCCTGCTCGGTCAGGCCGAAGGGGGCCTCTCCGGTCGCAGCCCGTGGTTCCCGCGGCTGCTCCTTCCTCAGCTGGCTGCTGCAGGCCCCGAGCAGCATGGCCACGAGCAGCCACACCAGGGGCCTGGCGGACGGCACACCTTTCCCTTTCGACCACTGATTTTTCATGCGCGCACTATATCAAGGGAACCTCTGAACAAGTCTGGTGCGATGAACCCGGCAGATGGAATTTGACAGTTCAAGGCGCAAGTCGCACGGAATAGCAAGCTATTTCGAAGACTTG
>RFJX01000223.1 GCA_003694425.1 Gammaproteobacteria bacterium | reverse complement strand
TTCGCCACCACGGGCACACCACAAGCCAGGCTCTCCAGCATCGGCGTCCCCAGCCCTTCACTCAGGCTCGGGAGCAGATAGACGTCCGCCAGGCGGATGTATTCCTCCGCCGGCACGAACTCGGTCACGAGCTGAACACGCCCCTCCATGCCGAGCACCCGGACCTTTCGTCTCACCCTTTCCAGGTATTCCTGATCGCGTTTCTTCCATGGCCCGTGCCGGACGACGGGACCGGCAAGCACCAGCTTGTACGCAGAGGGCAACTGCGCAAGGACATCGAGCAGGAAGCCCTGATTCTTCAAGGGCATGAATTTTCCAACACAGGCCAGGACGATGTCCTCCTCCGTGAAGGGGGTCAGGCGGCGGCGCAGCTCCAGACGCCGATCCGGGTCCGGATGAAACCGGCTGGTATCGACCGGATTGGGACGGCTCCAGACCAGCTCACCCAGCCCGAGCTCGCGGCAGCGCTCGGCCAGCGCCTCGGAGATGGCGACGATGGCGGTTCCACGGCGCAGGTCCGGCCGCCACAGGCGGTGCAGCAGCGGCAGACTCTGCGCCGGCGAGGCGCCGGCGTTGACCAGCTCGACCAGCAGCGGCACGCGCCGCAGACGGGCCCAGGCGATTGCCGCGGCGGTAACCGCGCAGGCCCCAACTACATGGACCACGTCCGGACGCGTCCGCTCGAGCCAGGGTAACACCTGCAGTGCCTCGGCCCAGCCGGACATGGCCTGCGCCATCCGTCCGGACTGCGGATCCATGAAGCCACGGATGCGGTGGACCGCGATCCCGTCGAGGCGGTAGTCCTCCCGCCGGCGCCGCTCCAGGCCGCTGCAGAGGACCTGGACCACCAGCCCCGGCACCTCCCCGAGGAGGCGTCGGTAGGTGTTGTGGCTGCGCAGGCCGGCACCGCTGTACTCGGGCGGGTACTTGCCGGTCACCAGGGCGATACGCAGCGGCGCACTCATGCCGCCTGCATGCCCCACAGGCAGGCGCTGATGGAGTTTGCCTTCGGCCACAGGAGGTGGCCGAGTTCGGCCTTCGGCACACTCTCGGGTTCTTCCAGCACCCGTTGCAGGGCCTGTTCGATCTCCTCGGGCTCGATGGCCGCCAGCCGGCCCGGATTGGGGAACTGGCTGCCGCCAGCCGCCAGCACCCAGGGCTGGTAACGGGCGGTGTCGATCACCGGCACCCCCTCCAGGTACATGTCGTCCATCACATTGGAGCCGTTGGTGAAGAAGGCGGCCCGGCTGACCCGCCCCAGCAGCTGCGGGTGGGAGCAGGTCAGGCGGATCTCCAGATCACCGAATTCCGCCAGATCACCACGCAGCTCCTCCAGGTCGCAGATGAGATGCGGCTTGATCAGAACCAGTGCCTTGGGGACCCGCCGGCGCACCGCGTGCAGGATGTTCCACAACTGGTCGCGGCAGGCGGTCGGCCCGACGAGGTCCCGGATCGGGTGGTTGCCCGGATAGAAAATCGCAAGCACCGGGCGCTCACGGCAGTCGAGGGCCCGGCCTTCCAGGTCCAGTATCCCTTCCTCGTCCAGACACCGCTCCAGGTGGCGGCGCCAGGCCGGGAAGGCACGGGGGGTTCCGGTCACGACCAGCGGGCTGCTGACCAGCGTGGCGACATGGGCCGCATGCAGGGGATGCGGGATCAGCCAGAGGTCACCACCGTTGCGGTAATGCTCGCGGACCCCGCGTTTGCGCAACTGATTGGCGAGGATGCCCTCGTAGCGGGGGCGCGACATGGGATAGCACCAGCGCGCATACCCCGCCATGCGCCCGCCGCCGCGGCGCGCCGCGGCGGCCAGCAGGTCGACCGGTGTGGAGGCGAAGTCACCGTGGTTGAGCAGGAGGGTGCGCCGGCGAGACAGGCGCCACATCCAGACCAGCAGCGCCAGCCTGCCGCCTGCCCGTCCCGCAGAGCCCAGGTGGGCGATCGTTCCGCTCTCCTGCATGGCCCGCCACAGGACATGGTTGCTCCGCACCGCGGGGAGATGCGCGCGGTCCTTGAACAGCCAGATGATCGGCAGCCCTGGCTGCTCGGCATGCAGTTCCAGCGCCAGTGGCACCACGGTATCCAGGGCGATGGGCTTGCGGTCCACCAGGATCACCAGCTGCTCCGGTGGATGATGCTGGCCCGGTGCCTGTCCGAACCACCGGGGCTGCCTCTCGATCAGGTCCGTCAGATCGAATTCCGCCGGAACCGGAGGGAGCACGGAGACGTTCCGCTCCATGGACGTCATCCCGCTTCCGGACGCCGGGCCAGGACGATGTAGTGCCGGGCGCGGGAGACATCGAGGAAGGCGTAGTCGAAGTAGCCAAGATCGTCGAGCACGAAGCCCTGTCGCTCGAAGCAGTCCCGCACATCGGCCGCGTCGCGGAACCGGTAGTAGTAGTCCTCGCGTTCCAGCCGTCCGCGCAGGCGCACCTGCACCACGCCCTCCTCCGGGACCGGCGGCACGCCGTATTCGGTGAAGAAATAGTTGTCCTCGGCCATCACCGTGGCGATCAGGCGCCCGCCCGGCACCAGCACCCGGTGGAACTCACCCACCACCCGGTCGATGCGCTTGCGCGAGAGGATGAAATTGAGCACCTGGTTGGACACCACGGACTCGAAAAAGCCGTCGGCGAAGGGCAGGCGGTCCTGACCATCCGCCAGCAGCGGGAAACGCTCCGGGTCGATATCCGGCTGCTCACGAAAGGTCCGTGCAGGCGTACAGCTCTCCAGGTCCACGCCATGGACCTCGAAGCCCTCGTCATGGAAATAACGGCTGCAGACGCCGTTGCCAAACCCATGGTCCAGCAGCCGGCCCCGGATATCCCCGAGATAGCGCTGGCGCAGGCGGATGATATGGTCGTGGACGCTGCGCGCGTCGTAGGGTGGCGTAGCCGGCTTCAGACCACGATCTCCAGAAAGCGCAGGTCCACCAGCAGCTTGAGACCGTTGGTCAGACGCCTGCTGCCGTCGGCCAGGTCGATGGTCCAGGTCCTCACCGGATTGTCCTGCGGCTCCAGCGGGAAGGGCATCTGGAAGTCGATGAAGCGGTGGGAGCGGCAACGCCCCTCCAGCCATTCGCCGATGGTCCGGTAGCTGTAGATGTTCCAGCCCGCGCCCCAGCCGTCCCAGCGGTTCTCCGGGTCGACCCGGCGATGTTTGACCATGACGTCGATATCGAACTCGTTGAACTGGTGGAAGACATAGATCACCCCCCCCTCGCGCACGCTGTCGATCAGGCGGTAGAGGGCGTCCCGCGCCTCCTCCTCGTCGAAGATCCCGAGCACCCCGATCAGCAGGGCGACGTCATAGGTGGACTCGCACCATTGCGGCAGATCGGCCACCGAGCCGGTCTCGAAACGGGCCTGCGGCACCTTTTCCCGCGCGATGCCGATCAACTCCTCGGAGATGTCCAGGCCGTCGAACGAGAACCCGGGAAAGCGGCTTGCCAGGTAGGCGATCAGGGCTCCGGTGGCGCAGCCGACGTCGAGCACCCGGGAGTCGGGTCCGATCTGTCCCGCCTCCAGCTTCTCCTGCAGCAGGTCCGCGAGGACCTTGAAATTCTCCTTCACGTAACTGTGGTGATCGGTGCGGGTGTAGGTGTCGAAGCCGCGGTATTGCGAAGGCGGCATCTTGTTCATGGCGTACTCCTGAGGTTCATTCAATCGTTGTCAGATCGGCGCCGAGGGTCGTGGTGACGATCCGTACGGCCTGCTCCGGATCGGGCAGCACCTCCGCGGCGTGGAGATGGCATTGCGCCTGCCATTCGGGATCGGAGGCCTGGTCCAGCGCGGCATCGAGCGCCTTCTCCTCGCCCACCTCCAGGGCCAGGCCCAGACCGGCCAGCGGCAGTGAGTCCAGGCCGCTGTAGTTCTGGTACCAGTCGCGCAGGTCCGGTTCGAACAGCAAGGCGACGGCACCGCCCAGGGGGCGTTGCGCGAGCCGGTTCAGGTAGGCCAGATCCAGCGCGCAGCTCGAATAGCAGCTTGCCACCACCCGGGCGGCGGCCAGCGATTCCTCCAGTTT
>RFJX01000222.1 GCA_003694425.1 Gammaproteobacteria bacterium | reverse complement strand
GCATGGTGCTGCGCATCGGTGAGGCCGGCCCGCAGCTGCTGGAAGCGGAGGCGTGAACGGGGGTCCGCTACCGGAGGTCCGCCAGTTCCAGCTTCTGACGCCGGCTCATGCGCTTGATCGCGGCCTCCCGGCGGCTGGCCGAGGCGCGGTCGGGATGGGGCTCGCGCCAGATCAGCTCGATGGCGGGATCGGCACGGAAACAGCGGGCACCGCCGGCCAGCTCGCCCCGGTGCTGGCGCAGGCGCCGCTCCGGATCGGTGCTGATCCCGGTGTAGAGGGCGCCCGAGGCGGTGCGCACCATGTAGACCTCCCAGCTCATCGCTGCCGATCATAGCCCATGAGCCGGCACACCTTCTTCGCCACCTGTCCCCGGCGCCTGGAACCGCTGCTGGCCGCCGAACTGGAGCGGCTCGGCGCCGGCGAGGTGCGTCAGCGCGCCTCCGGCGCCACCTTCACCGGCACGGTCGAGACCGCATGCCGGGTCTGCCTCTGGTCGCGCCTGGCGGTGCGGGTGCTGTTGCCGCTGGCCGAATTCGACTGCCCCGACGCCGACGCCCTCTACCAGGGGAGCCACGCGATCGACTGGGCAGAGCACCTGCCCGCCGGGGCCAGCTTCGCGGTGGATGCCGGTGGCACCAGCGCCGCCCTGCGCGACACCCGCTTCACCGCCCTGAAGGTGAAGGACGCGGTGGTCGACCGGCTGCGCGAGACCACCGGCGCCCGGCCCGACGTCGATCCCGCCGCCCCGGACCTGCAGCTCAACCTGCGCCTGCACCGCGGCCGGGCAACCCTCTCCATCGACCTCTCCGGCGAGAGTCTGCACCGGCGCGGCTACCGGCTGGAAGGGGGCGCAGCGCCGCTGAAGGAAAACCTGGCCGCGGCCCTGTTGCTGAGCTGCGGCTGGCCGGAGCTCGCCACCGCCGGCGCCCCCCTGCTCGATCCCCTGTGCGGATCGGCCACGATCCCGATCGAAGGGGCGCTGATGGCCGCCGACATCGCCCCGGGGCTGCTGCGCGATCGCTACGGCTTCCAGGGCTGGGCCGGCCACCAGTCGGCGGTCTGGGAGCGGCTGCTGGAGGAGGCGCGGCAGCGACGCCAGGAGGGGCTCGCGAGGGTGCCGCGGATCCTCGGCTTCGACCGGGACCCCGCGGCCATCCGCGCCGCCCTGGGCAACATCCAGCGGGCCGGGCTCAGCGGCCATGTCCACGTGGAGCGCCGGTCGCTGGACGCGCTGGAGGCCTTCCGTGGTCTTCCAGATGCCGGACGGGGGCTGCTGCTGTGCAATCCCCCCTACGGCGAGCGGCTGGGCACGGAGCGGGAGGCGGGGCGCCTCAACAGCGACCTGGGCCGGTTCCTCAGGCGCCACTGCCGCGGCTGGCGCGCCGGGGTGCTGGTGGCCGACAGGGAACTGGGCTACCGGCTCGGCCTGAGGGCGCAGCGGCAAAACCGCTTCTACAACGGCCCGCTGGAGGTGACCCTGCTGCAATTCGAGGTGGAGGAGGCGCATTTCCTCACCCCGCGCCAGACCCTGGCCACCGGCCAGACCCTGCCCCCACGGCAACCCATCACCGGCGGTGAGGCCTTCGCCAACCGCCTGGACAAGAACCTGCGCCGGCTGCGCAAATGGGCCCGCCGGGAAGGCATCGACTGCTACCGCCTCTATGACGCCGATCTGCCCGAATACGCCCTGGCCATCGACCTCTACCAGGGCGACGAACCGCGGCTGCACGTGCAGGAGTACGCCCCGCCGGCCTCGGTCGATCCGGAGCTGGCCAGACACAGGCTCGAGGAGGCCCTGAACATCCTCGTCGAACGGCTCGAGGTCCCGGCCGATGCCATCTACCTCAAGCAGCGCCGGCGGCAGAAGGGCAGGGAGCAGTACCGGCGCCTGGGCGACTCGGGGGAGCTGTTCGAGGTGCGCGAGGGGCCGGCCCGGCTGCTGGTCAACCTGGCCGACTACCTCGATACCGGGCTGTTCCTGGACCATCGCCCCCTGCGCCGGACGATCCGGGAGCAGGCATCAGGCCGCAGCTTCCTCAACCTCTTCTGCTATACCGGGGCCGCCACGGTGCAGGCCGCCCTCGGCGGGGCCCGCAAGACGACCAGTGTGGACCTGTCGCGCACCTACCTGGACTGGACCGCCCGCAATCTCGCGCTGAACGGCTTCGAGTCGCCCGGGGCGCGACACCAGTTGCTGCAGGAGGAGTGCCTGGCCTGGCTGGAGAAACAGGCGCGGGCGAAGAAGCGCCCGCGCTTCGATCTCATCCTGCTCGACCCGCCCTCCTTCTCCAACTCCGCCCGCATGCGCGGCGTGCTGGACATCCAGCGCGACCATGTGCGCCTGATCCGGGCCGCGAGGGAGCTGCTCGCCCCCGGCGGGACCCTCTGGTTCTCCACCAACCGGCGCCGTTTCCGGCTCGACGAGGCGGCACTGGCCGACCTCGCCCCCGAGGAGATCACGGAGGCGACCCTGGACCCCGACTTCGCCCGCCGCCCGCCCATCCACCGCTGCTGGCGGATACAGGGGTAGCCTGGATCCCTGGCTGAGTGCAGTGACAGGGGCCGGGAGGGGCCTCCCCGGCTCACCCCCCCGTCCGCCCGTGCAGCACCGGCATCTGCTCGAAGTAGGGGCGGATGACCGGAGAATCCGAGGTGCGAAAGTCCTCGTAACTGCCGTCGAAGCAGACCTTTCCCTCGTAGAGCATCACCACCCTCGGCTGCAGTCGGGCCAGCAGGTCCTTGTCGTGGGTGATGATGAGGCTGGTGACATGGTCCACGCCCTGCCGGGGCTGGTGATGGGTCTTGTAGATGAGTTCATGGATCTGCGCCGAACTGACCGGGTCCAGGCCGGTGGTCGGCTCGTCGTAGAAGATCACCCGCGGGGCCATGGCGATGGCCCGGGCCACCGCCAGCCGCTTGGCCATCCCGCCGGAGAGCTGCTCCACGCTCAGGGCCAGAAAGGCGTCGTCCGAAGGCAGGGCCACCGCCTCCAGCACCTCGCGGGCGATGGGCCGGATCTCCTCGTCCGTCATCCCCTTCACCTCGGAGAGACCCAGGGCGATGTTGTCGTAGACCGTGCCGGAGAACAGGGCGTTGCGCTGGAAGACCATGCCCCAGAAGCTGTGGATGCGGTCCAGGTCCTCGGTGGAGCACTCCGCCAGGTCGCGCAGCGGGTGGCCCTCGCTGCCGTAGTCCACCACCAGCACCCGGCCGGCATCGGGCGTGAGCAGCCCGAGGATGTGGTTGAGCAGGACCGTCTTGCCGCAGCCCGACCCGCCGACGATGGCCAGCAGGTCCCCCTGGCGGATGGTCAGGTCGATCCCCCGCAGGACCCGGTTGTCGCCGAAGGCCTTGTGCAGCCCCTCCACCCGGATCTCGATCCCGTTTCCTGTTTTTCCCATGGTCACCTCTCCGCTCCCGGCAACCGGATCCTACGCCACCCCGGCCCGGATGCGATGGATTCAATTTTCCTAAAGAAAGACCCGGCCGGGCCGCTAACCCCCGCACAACGAGCCGGGACGCGATGACGGACCGGCACCGGCCATGCCAGTCTGGGACGGGACTCCCTGCGGGAGACAGGAAGAGGTGGAGCCGCCGCGCCCGTTGCGGGCAGGACCGTCCGGCGCTCCGGGAGAGAAGAAAAAATGAAGCCTGAGGAGTGAACGAAGATGAACTGGCTGCAACGAATCGACCTGCTCGATCTGGTCAAGGGGCTCGGCGCCCTGGTGGTGCTGATGGTGGCGGGATCGGCCCTGCTGCTGCATCACGACATCGCCGAGCTGGACCGCACCGCCGACGAGCTGGAGGCGGCGGTGGGTATGGCCACCGAGATGCAGGACCTGCGTTACTTCACCACCCAGGTCCAGCAGTTCCTGACCGACGCCTCGCTGACCGGCGAGGAGGAGGCCACACGGGAGGCGGCGCAATTCCATCGCGAGGCGGTGGACCTGCTGGCGCGGATCGGCCGCGGGCACCCGGAGCTGGCGCAGCGTACCAATCGCCTCGCCGGGCGGGTACAGGAGCAGCTTGCGGTTGGCGAACAGATGTACCGCGCCTACGCCAGCGGGGACAGGGCCGGCGGCGATCGCTTCATGGAGCGCTTCGACGCCCTCTCCGACGAGATCGCCGGACAGAGCGAACAGTGGGTGCGCCACTCGCAGGAACGCCAGCATCAGGCCACCGCGGCTGCCGCGGCGACCCGGGACGCCCTGCAGCGTGACCAGTTGGTCTTCAGCCTGGTCCTGGTGCTGGTGGTGGTACTGGCCCTGGCCGCCATCTACCGGCAGTTGCGCGCCGCCCTCACCCGCCTGCTCGACGGCCTGCGCGAACTCAACCGGGGCGACAAGGACCTGACCCGGCGCCTGCCGGTGGAAGGTAGTGGCCTGCTTCCCGAGATTGCGCGCGAGTTCAACCGGTTCCTGGAGGGGCTGGACAACCTCACCGGCGCCACCCTGACGGTATCCGGCCAGGCCTCGCGGCGGATGGAGGGAGTTGCGGAAGGGTTCTCCCGGACCAACCGGGAGATCGAGGAGGTCCTGGCCAACACCGACCAGCTGGTGGTGGCCATCACCGAAATGGCGGCCACCGTGCAGGAGGTGGCCAGGAACACCGATGCGGCCCGGGTCGCCGCCGGCGAGGCCGGTGAGGTGGCCGGAGAAGGGGGCCGGGTGGTGCAGGAGTCGATCGCCCTGATCGAGGGCATGGCCCACACCATCGCCCAGGCCATGACCGCCATCGACCGGCTCGCCGAGGACAGCGGGCAGATCCGGGAGATCCTCAACGTCATCCGCGAGATCTCCGACCAGACCAACCTGCTGGCGCTCAATGCCGCCATCGAGGCCGCCCGTGCCGGCGAATCGGGCCGGGGCTTCGCGGTGGTGGCCGACGAGGTCCGCACCCTGGCCCAGCGCACCCAGCAGTCCACCGAGGAGATCCAGGCGATGATCGACCGCCTGCAGTCCGGTACCGACGAGGCGGTGCGGAGCATGCGGGATACCACCACGGCCAGCGAACAGGCGGTCAGCCACGCCAGCCAGGCCGGCGAGGCGCTGGAGCGCATCACCGCCCACATCACCCAGACGACCGACATGAACACCCAGGTGGCAACCGCCGCCGAGGAGCAGGCGGCCGTGGCCGAGGAGATCAACCGCAACGCCAGCAACGTGGCGGAGATCTGCCGGCGGGTGGCGGAGAGTGCGGCTGAAGACCGCGATTCGCTGCTCGGCGCCCAGTTCACGGTGCGCGAGATCGACCTGCTGATGGGCCAGTTCAAGGTGAGCCACGCAGCTGAGGCGGAGGACCTGGACACCGCTATCGTCAACTGGAACGACGGCTTCCTGGTCCAGATCCCCTCCATCGACCGGCAGCACCAGAAGCTGTTCGAGCTGATGAACCGGCTCTACCGCGGCTACCGCGAGAAGCAGGACAAGGAGGCGCTCCAGCCGGTCCTCGACGAACTGATCGCCTTCGCCAGGCAGCACCTGGCCGACGAGGAGGTGCTGATGGAGAAGGCCGGCTACTCCGATCTCGCTTCGCACAAGGTGGTGCATCAGAAGCTGCTGCAGGACCTGGACCGCCACGTCGGCGACTACGCCTCCCGCCGGGACAACGAATCCCTGCTCACTCTGCTGTGGTTCCTAAAGAGCTGGCTGGTGGACCACATCTACCGGATGGACAAGCGCTACGCGGACGAGCTGATCGCCGCCGGGATCCGGTAGGGCCCGTCATGAAGATGCCGACAAAAGCCGCGTACGGCTTCGGGCCTCTTCAGGGGCTCCTCCTGCTGCTCGCCTGTACCTCGGTCACGGTACCGGCACCGGCAGCGACGGACGCGGAGGTACGCAGCATCGTGCGCGAGATGCTGGCGGAGAAGGACGCGGAGATCTCACGGCTGCAGCACCGCCTCCAGGAACTGGAGACCGAGGTGAAACAGCTCCGCGACCGGGAGCCGGTGCCCGCAGGCCCTGCATCCACTCCGGCGGTCTCGGCGGCACCCGGAGCGGAAGTCGCGCAGGAGGCCGCCGACGAGGATGCGGACGGCCTGCAGATCAGCGGCTTCTTCGACGTCCTCGCCAGAACCGGGAACGAGGGGGACCGTCCCTTCGACCTAGGTGCCTTCGAGATCGATCTGGAATACGGCTTTGCCGACCAGTTCGCGGTGAGTTCCGCGCTGGTCTGGGACGGTGGCAGCGCCGACATCGCCGTAGCGGTGATCGACTATCACCTCTACGACCACAGCATCCCGGCCCGCGGCCGGATCTTCGAGGAGCCCGGCTTCCACCTGCAGGCGGGGCGCTTCGACCTCCCCTTCGCCGCCGACTTCCAGTATTTCGCCGCTCCTGACCGGCCCACCGTCACCGCGCCGCTGACCACCGAGCGGGTCCAGCAGGGTGGATTCAACAGCGACGGGGTGCGCCTCTACGGCTCGGGCCGCAACTACAACTACGCCCTCTATGTCATCGACTCGATCTACACCGACAGCGGCTGGGCCGCCGGCGGTCGCCTGGGACTGACCTGGGGTGACAACCCCTTCAGCCTGCACTCGCAGGCGCCGCCCCCCCTGCTGGAAGGGGGGCTCTCTCTGCTGGGAGAGATGGATGGTAACGGTGCGTTGGCGAATCTGGTCTATGGCGCCGACGCCACCCTCCATTACGGGATGTTCACCCTCATCGGCGAGGCGCTGCTGCGCGATGCGCGCCAGCCGCTGATCGACGCAAACGGGGTACGTCTGGAGGACCGGGACGAGTATGCCTGGCACCTGACCCTCGATACCGACCTGGAGCCGGTCAGCGGCTGGCCACTCGACCTGTTCCTGCGCTACGGCGCCTGGGTGCCGGACTACCGGCAGGTTCCCGACCCGGACGATGACACGATCCACTATGCGGTGGACAATCTGTCCCGGCTCAGCCTGGGCTTCGGCTATCGTTTCAACGACTATCTGCGACTGAAGTTCGAGTATCTCGACACCCTGGGCAACGATACCGGCGAGCCCGGCTTCGAACATGCCCTCGGACTGGGTCAGATCGTGGTCAGCTTCTGATGCGCGGGCCGATCCTCCTCCTGCTGCTGGCACTGCCGGCGATCCGGATCGCGGCTGCGGACGAGGCAGGACCTCATCGGCCCGCCGGCATCCGCGGTTGTACCCAGTGTCATGCCACCACCCCGGACAGGTTCCCGGGGTCCGGGCCCGGACGCCTGCCAGGCGATGACCTCCTGCCGGACGGGATCGGGATGTGCACCGGATGCCATGCCGGGGCCGCCGCCTCACACCCCCTGGGCGAGCCTCTCGATTTCGAGGTCCCGCCGGACCTCCCGCTGACCGAGTCCAGGACCATGACCTGTCTCACCTGTCACTATGCCCACGGGGAGCTGGAGAGTGACCGGCCCTGGGCCAGCGTCAGCCTGATGGATCGCCTGACCAACAGCGAGCGGATGCACAAGAGTTTTCTGCTCCGGCGCAACAATGCGGACGGGGAGCTGTGCCTCGTCTGCCACGACACCAGCGGGAACCGACCATGAACGAGAGCAACCGGCAACGCCGACACTACTTCATCGATCGCGGCTTCCAGGGGCGCTTCATCGCCTGGATGGTAGGTCTGATCCTCCTCAGTGGACTCCTCTCCGGCCTGCTGCTCTATCTGCTCCTTGGCAGTGACATGGCCAGCCAGGGACACTCCCTCCACCTGAGTCTGGAGAAGGTCCTGGCGGGCCTCGGACTGACCATCGTCCTCGGCAACATGCTCGTCACCGCGCTGGTAGGCGGGATTGCGGCCTGGATGGTGCTGCACCTCTCCCATCGCATTGCCGGTCCGCTCTACCGCCTCCGGCGCCTGATCGACGAGATCGCAAAGGGCAACTACACCATCGACGCCACTCTCCGGGACTCCGACCAGCTCAAGGAGCTGGCGGATGACTTCGAACGGATGGCGGCTGCACTCGGCGAGCGCGAGGAGCGGTACCGGTCCCTGCTGGAGGCCTGCCGCCGCCAGTTGCGGGGTGCCAGCGATGCCGACGCCCGGGAACAGCTCCTGAAGGCGCTGGACGAGGTGCTCCAGGAGCCCCGGTGAGACCATCTGGCCGGGTGGGCAACCCGGTGGCGAAGGAGACGGCGGCCGGTACGCCGGATCAGGGATAGATCGCCAGCTCCCGCTCCCTGCGGGACGGATCGGGGTCCGGGATGCAGGGGATCCGCCCGAGCCGGTCCAGCCAGGCCTGCGGCAAGCAGTGTTCCCGGGCCCCTATCAGGACGTGCTGCCGGTACCAGTCGTAGGGCAGCAGCCCGGGATCGATCCCGGTGGCGAGATAGGTGACGGCCTGCAGCGGCAGGCCTCCGGTGGTCAGCAACGAGACGGATCGGCGCACATAACCGCTACCCTCGATCCGGTCCAGCACCTGCAGATCGGACCGGGCGATCTCGAAGACCACCCCGAACACCCGGTCCCCCCGGGCCCCGGTATGGGCCGCGTCGCACTTGGCCGAGCCGTCCCGGCCCGCCTTGTGGAAACAGAGCCGGTGGCCGGGCAGCAGGGCCCGCACGACCGGCCGGACCTGCGCGATCCGCGCCCTCAGCCTGGCGGTGGAGAGATTGGAACCGTAGGCGAAGTAGAAGAGCATCGCG
>RFJX01000221.1 GCA_003694425.1 Gammaproteobacteria bacterium | reverse complement strand
GAAGTGATTTCGAAACATCTTGCAGCGGCCCTGCTGCTCTGCGGCAGCGTCCTCGCCGCCGCCGGGGAGGCGCTCGACCCGGAACAGGCCGTCGCCGAGGCGCTGGCCGGCAACCCGGGGCTGGCCCAGATCCGCGAGCGCGCCGCGGCCATGGCCGCCATCCCCTCGCAGGTCGGGGCCCTCCCCGACCCGGTGATCGGCTTCAATCTGCTCAACCTGCCGGTGGACACCTTCGATCCCCACCAGGAGGCGATGACCCAGCTCCAGTTCGGCATCAGCCAGAGCATCCCTTTCCCCGGCAAGCTGGCGCTGAAGGAACGGGCCGCCGTCCACGAGGCCGCGGCCGCCACCGAGCAGGTGCATGAACTGCGCCTGATGCTGGCCCGGGACGTGCGCACCCTCTGGTGGCGATTGTTCTACCTGGATCAGGCGCTGCGCATCGTCGCCGCCAACCAGGAGCTGCTGCGCCAGTTCGTCGAGATCGCCCAGACCAGGTACAAGGTCGGCAGCGGCCTGCAGCAGGACGTCCTGCTGGCGCAGCTCGAGCTCTCCCGCCTGCTGGAGCGCCAGATCCGGCTCGAGGGCCTGCGGCGCACCGAGGCGGCCCGCCTCAATGCCCTGCTGGACCGCCCCGCCGATCAGGTGCTGCTCCTGCCACCGGAGCGGGACGAGGCCCTCCCGGAGCTGCCGGAGCTGGCCGAGCTGTTCGCCGAGGCCGAACAGGCCCGCCCCCTGCTGGCCCGCGAGCGAAGGCTCATCGAGGCAGCCCGCACCCGCCGGGAACTGGCCGAGGAGGACCTCAAGCCCGATTTCCAGGTGGGCGCCTACTACGGCCTTCGCGGCGGTGAGAACCCCGACGGGGGCGACCGGGCCGACTTCCTGAGCCTGCGCCTGGGGGTCAGGGTCCCGCTGTACGCCGATCGCAAGCAGCGCAAGGCCGTCGACCAGCGCTCCAGCGAGCTGGCCGGCCGCATCTTCGGGCTGCAGGACACATTGCGCCGGGTCCAGGCCGAGATCGCTTCACACCGCGCAGACTACGCGCGTTTCTCGGAGCAGGCCCGGCTGTTCCGGACCGGAATCATCCCTCAGGCCCGCCAGACCGTGGCCTCGATGCTGGCCGGTTACCAGGTGGGGAAGGTCGATTTCCTCAACCTGGTCCGCGCCCAGATCACCCTCTACGACTACGAGACCCGGTACTGGCGGGTGGTGAGCGAGGCGCAGGCCGCCCGCGCCGCGGTCATCGCCGCGATTGGCAAGGAGAGAACATGAAGGTATTGGCATTGTTGCTGACCCTGCTCGCCGGACTGGCGGGAGGTTACTGGCTTGCTCTCCACCCCGGGGCGCTCGGCCCCGTGAAGGAGGCGCTGGCCCCACTGCGGGAGGAGCTTCCCTGGCTCGGGAAGCTCCTCCCACAGCAGACGGAAGAAGGGGCGATGAGCGGCATGGAGCAGAGGGAACGCAAGCCGCTGTTCTACCGGAACCCCATGAACCCGGCCATCACCTCCCCGGTGCCGGCCAGGGACGAGATGGGCATGGACTACATCCCGGTCTACGCCGACCAGGAGGCGGGGGCGGGAACGGAGCCTGCCGGAACCGTGAAGATCGACCCGGTGACGGTACAGAACATCGGGGTGCGCACCGCCCCCGTCGAGCGCCGCGCCCTGAGCCACGAGATCCGCACCGTCGGCCGGGTGGCCTGGGACGAGGAGCGCCTGGCCCGCCTGCACCCCAAGACCGAGGGCTGGATCGAGCAGCAGTTCGTCGACAAGACCGGCGAGCCGGTGCACCGCGACACCATCCTGCTCTCCATCTATTCCCCGCAACTGGTGGCCACCGAGCAGGAGTACCTGCTGGCGCTGGCCAATCTGGAGACGCTGAAGGAGAGCCCCTGGCCGGACATCCGGCGGGGGGCCGAGGAGCTGGTGCGCACGGCACGGGAACGGCTGAAGTTCCTGGACGTACCGGAGCACCAGATCCGGGAGCTGGAGCAGACCCGCAAGATCATGAAGAGCCTGCACATCCACTCCCCCTTCGATGGCATCGTCGTCGCCATCGGTGCCCGTGAAGGGCAGTACGTCACCCCGGCCACCGAGCTCTACCAGATCGCCGATCTGTCCAGGGTCTGGGTCTACGCCGACATCTACGAATACGAGCTGCCCTGGGTGAAGGAGGGGGACGTGGCCGAGATGACCCTCAAGGCCATCCCCGGGCGCACCTTCACCGGCAAGGTCACCTATATCTATCCCTACGCCGAGGCCAGGACCCGGACCGTCAAGGTGCGGCTCGAGTTCGACAACCCCGACCTGGCCCTGAAGCCGGACCTGTTCGCCGACGTGGTCATCCACGCCGGCAGGCAGGCCGACGCCCTCGCCGTGCCGGAGGAGGCCATCGTGCGCTCCGGCGAGCGCAACCTCGTGTTCGTGGCGAAGGGGGAGGGCCGGTTCGAGCCCCGCGAGGTGAAGCTGGGGCTCTCCGCGGGGGGTTATGTGCAGATCCTCTCCGGGGTCAGGGAGGGCGAGAAGGTGGTCACCTCCAGCCAGTTCCTGATCGACTCCGAATCCAAGCTGCGCGAGGCCACCGCCAAGATGCTCGAGCAGATGTCCCACCACGGAGACACGGAGGGCACGGAGTGATCAGCCACTACAAGACTTCGGCCTCGGGCAATCGGGTACGGGGCGGTGAGCAAAGTCGACCCACCTGTCGGGAAACCGGAAGGCAGATGACCTTCGACAACCGGGAACCTCTCCGTGTTCTCCGTGCCTCCGTGGTGAGTAATCAATGATCAACAAAATCATCGACGCATCGCTCAGGGACCGCTTCCTGGTGCTGATCGCCACCGTGCTGCTCACCGCCGGCGGCATCTGGGCCCTGAAGAGCACGCCGCTGGACGCCATCCCCGATCTCTCCGACGTGCAGGTGATCGTCTTCACCGAATATCCGGGTCAGGCCCCGCAGGTGGTCGAGGACCAGGTCACCTACCCGCTCACCACCGCCATGCTGGCGGTGCCGAAGGCGAAGGTGGTGCGAGGCTACTCCTTCTTCGGCCTTTCCTTCGTCTATATCCTCTTCGAGGACGGCACCGACATGTACTGGGCCCGCTCGCGGGTGCTGGAGTCGCTGAACTTCGTGCGCGGCCGGCTCCCCGCCGGAGTCAACCCGTCGCTGGGCCCGGACGCCACCGGGGTCGGCTGGGTCTACGAATACGCCCTGGTGGATCGCAGCGGTCGCCACGACCTGGCCCAGCTGCGCTCGATCCAGGACTGGTACCTGCGCTACCCGCTGCAGACCGTGCCCGGGGTCTCCGAAGTGGCCGCCATCGGCGGCTTCGTCAAGCAGTACCAGGTGGAGGTGGACCCGGATGCCCTGCTGGCCTACAACATCCCCCTGTCGAAGGTGCGTCACGCCATCCAGCGCTCCAACCAGGACGTCGGTGGGCGCCTGATCGAAATGAGCGAGACCGAGTACATGGTCCGGGGCCTGGGCTACATCCGCAGCCTGGACGACCTGCGCTCGATCCCGGTGGGGGTGGACGGGAACGGAACCCCCATCCGCCTCTCCGACGTGGCCCATGTCCATGTCGGCCCCGAGCTGCGCCGCGGGCTCGCCGAGCTCGACGGCGAGGGCGAGGTGGCCGGCGGCGTAGTGATCATGCGCTACGGCGAGAACGCCCTGGCCACCATCGAGAAGGTCCGGGAGAAGCTGAAGGAGCTGGCGAAGGGGCTCCCCGAGGGGGTGGAGATCGTCCCGACCTACGACCGCGGCGACCTCATCGAGCGGGCGGTGGAGAACCTCCGGGACAAGCTGATCGAGGAGTCGATCGTGGTCAGCATCATCTGTGCCCTGTTCCTGCTCCACCTGCGCTCGGCCCTGGTGGCCATCCTCACCCTGCCGCTGGGGATCCTGATGGCCTTCATCATCATGCGCTGGCAGGGGATCAATGCCAACATCATGTCCCTGGGCGGCATCGCCATCGCCATCGGCGCCATGGTGGACGGCGCCATCGTCATGATCGAGAACACCCACAAGAAGCTGGAGGACTCGGCCCGGGCCAAGGGCGCGGCCCTGAACCTGCAGGAGCGCTGGGTGGCGGTGGCCGAGGCCTCGCGTGAGGTGGGGCCGGCGCTGTTCTTCTCCCTCCTCATCATCACCGTTTCCTTCCTGCCGGTATTCACCCTCCAGGCCCAGGAGGGGCGGCTGTTCGCTCCGCTGGCCTTCACCAAGACCTGGTCCATGGCGGCGGCGGCGATCCTGGCCATCACCGTGGTACCGGTGTTCATGGGCTACTTCATCCGCGGGAAGATCCTGCCGGAGGCGAAGAACCCGGTGAACCGGCTGCTGCACCTGCTGCACGCCCCGTTGCTCCGGCTGGCCCTGAGGGTGCGCTGGCTGACCCTGCTCGGCGCAGCCGTTCTGCTCGCGGCAACGGTGAAGCCGGTGAGCGAGCTGGGCAGTGAGTTCATGCCGCCGCTGGACGAGGGCGACATCCTCTACATGCCGACGACCTATCCCGGGCTTTCGATCACCACCGCGCGCGAGATCCTGCAGCAGACCGACAAGATCCTGAAGGCCTTCCCCGAGGTCCAGACCGTCTTCGGCAAGGTGGGCCGGGCCGAGACCGCCACCGATCCGGCGCCGCTGTCGATGATCGAGACGGTGGTGCGGCTCAGGCCGAAGAGCGAATGGCCCGACCCTTCCAGGACCACCGCCGAGCTGATGCGGGAGATGGACCGGGCGATCCGCTTCCCCGGCCTGGCCAACGCCTGGACCCTGCCCATCAAGACCCGGATCGACATGCTCTCCACCGGTATCAAGACCCCGATCGGGATCAAGGTCAGCGGACCGGATCTGAAGGTGCTCGAGCGCGTGGCCGGTGCGATCGAGCAGGCCCTCAAGCCGCTGCCCGACACCCTCTCCGCCTTCGGCGACAAGGCCGCCGGCGG
>RFJX01000220.1 GCA_003694425.1 Gammaproteobacteria bacterium | reverse complement strand
GGCGTAGTTGCAGATGATGACGTCGTATTTGTTGCTGTGGACCGCCTCGACCAGGCGATCGGTCACCAGGGGCGCGCTCATCTCGGGCTTCAGGTCATAGGTCGGTACCTGCGGCGAGGGTACCAGGATCCGGTCCTCGCCCTCGAAGACCCGCTCCTCGCCGCCGTTGAAGAAGAAGGTGACATGGGCGTACTTCTCGGTCTCGGCGATACGCAGCTGGCGCATCCCCAGCCTCGATATGTATTCGCCCAGGCTGTTGCTCACGTGCTGCGGCGGGAAGGCCACCGGGTTGTCGTAGGTGGCGCTGTAGCGGGTGAGGGTGATGAAACCCGCCAGGCGCGGTATCCGCGGGCGATCGAAGTGGTCGAATTCGGGGTCGATGAAGGCCTCGGTGAGCTGCCGGGCCCGATCGGCGCGGTAGTTCATGAACACGGCCACGTCGCCGTCCTCCATCCGCGCCGCCCTTCCCTCCCGGTCGAGGATGACGGTGGCCGTGACGAATTCGTCGGTCTCGCCCCTGGCATAGGCCTGATCGAGGGCGATGTAGGGGTCGTTCGCCTCGTGGAAACCGCGGCCGTCCACCACCAGGTTCCAGGCCTGCTGGGTGCGGTCCCAGTTGTGATTGCGGTCCATGGCGTAGTAGCGGCCGATCATCGAGGCGATCCGGCCGCGTCCCCACTGCTGGAACTTCTGCTGGAAGCGGGCGATGGAGTCCATGGCGCTCTTCGGCGGGGTGTCCCTGCCGTCGAGAAAGGCATGGAGCAGGATCCGCTCGACTCCGAGGGTCGCCGCCAGATCGATGGCGGCGAGGATGTGGTCCTCGTGGCTGTGCACACCACCGGGGGAGGTCAGGCCCATGAAGTGCACCGCCCGGCCGTTGCGGGCCGCCTCACGGAAATAGCGGCCGAAAACCTCGTTTTCCTCGAAGCTGCCGTCCTCGATGGCCTGGCTGATGCGGGTGATGTCCTGGGGGAGCACCCGGCCGGCGCCCAGGTGCATGTGCCCCACCTCGGAATTGCCCATCTGTCCTTCGGGCAGGCCCACGGCGTTGCCGGACGCGTTCAGCAGCAGATGGGGATAGAGCTGCCAGAGTTCGTCCCAGGTCGGCTTGCTGGCACTGTGGATCGCGTTGTACTGCGTCGCCTCGGAGTAGCCCCAGCCGTCCAGCACGATCAGGGTCATGGGGCGGTTTGCGAGCTGTGGCGGCATCCTGTGGCTCTTGCGGTCGGTCGTGCTGGAGAGGGATCCGGTGGAAAGCGGGGCGCATTCTATCACGGCGGACCGCCCCGGGTAGGGCCGATGGCGTGATCTGGAGCACATAAAGACGTATGATTCCCCGCCTTGGAACGGGGCACCCGGCGATGGGGCCGCCAGGATCGTGTCCGCTGGGGAGATGTTGATCGGGGCAATGCAGCAGTTCATCGAGTTCGTCGTCAATCACTGGGTCCTGTGGTCCCTGTTCACCGGTCTGCTGGTGGCCCTGGTGTGGAACCTGCTCGCCGAGCGCATGGGGGGCATTCCGCAACTCGGCCCGCTGGAGGCGACCCGGCTGATCAACGACGAGGACGCCGCGGTGATCGACCTGCGAGGGGAGGCGGCCTTCCGCAAGGGGCATCTCCTGAACGCCATCAACATCCCTGCGGGGGAGCTGGAACGGCGCATGAACGAGCTGGAGAGGCTGCGCGAGAAGCCCGTCATCCTCAGTTGCGAGACCGGCCCGGCCGCGATCGCCGCCGCCCGCAGACTGCGTCAGGCCGGTTTTGCGCGGGTCCATGTGCTGCGGGGCGGGATCGCCGCCTGGCGCAGCGCCGGCCTCCCCCTGGCGAAGGCGTAGCGGCATGACCGCCGGGCCTCGAACCAATACGGCAAATCCTGGAAACTAAGGAGCTAGAGAAAATGGCAGAGAACCAACAGGCGGGTCAGGAGCAGCCACGCCAGGCCCAGTTCGGCATCCACAAGATCTACATCAAGGATGTCTCCTACGAGGCGCCCGGTACACCCATGGTGTTCCAGCAGGAGCTCAAGCCCGGCATCGACGTGCAGCTCTCGACCGAGAGCACCAAGCTCAATGAGGAGGGGGTGCACGAGGTGGTGCTGACGGTCACCGTCACGGTCAAGCACGACGACACCACCATCTATCTGGTGGAGGTGAAACAGGCCGGTATCTTCGCCATCATGGGGCTGCCCGAGGAACAGCTGCCGGCAATCATCGCCACCGCCTGCCCCAATGTGCTCTACCCCTATGCCCGGGAAGTGATCTCCGACCTGGTGACCAAGGGAGGTTTCCCCCAGCTCCTGCTGGCGCCGGTCAACTTCGAGGTGATCTACGCCCAGCAGCAGAAGGAGCAGGAACAGGTCGCGGCCGCGATGGCGGAACAACAGGGAGGAGAGGCCGCCCCCCACTGAGCAGGGGGGAGGTCACGCCCTGCCGGGGTGAGCGTCACAGCAGAGCGG
>RFJX01000219.1 GCA_003694425.1 Gammaproteobacteria bacterium | reverse complement strand
GCTCCTCACCCCTCACCCCTCACGCCCCTTCCGTGTGCTTCCGTGGCTATTCGGTCTCGCCCCTCACGCCCCTCCCTCTCCGCGTATTCGAGTAGGTAGCGCTTGAATTCTTCCGCGGCGGGGGACAGGCACCGGTCTTTCCGGTGCACCAGGTACCACTTGCGGAGAATGGGAAAGCCGGCGACCTCGAGCACCTGCAACCGGCCGGTCTCGAGTTCCATGCGCACCGTGTGCAGGGACACGATCCCCAGGCCGAGGCCCGCGATGACGGCCTGCTTGATGGCCTCGTTGCTGTTCATCTCCATCTGGACCTCGAGGCGGATTCCCTTGCGGGCGAGCAGGCGTTCCAGGGCCATGCGCGTGCCCGAGCCGCTCTCGCGCAGGACGAAGGGTTCGCGGGCCAGGCGTTTCATCGTGATCCGTCGTTTGCCGACCAGCGGGTGGTCGGCTGCAGCGATGACGACCAGGGGGTTGTCCATGAACGCGACGGCCTCGAGCTCGCCACTGTCCGGGGGTTGCCCCATGAGGACGAGGTCGCGGTCACCCTCTTCCAGGATCTGCAGCAAGTGCTCGCGGTTGGTCACGTCCATGCGGACCTGGATGCCCGGGTGACGTCGGTGGAACCGGGCGATCAGCTCGGTGGCGAAATAGTTGACGGTGCTGGCCACGGCGAGGTGGAGGTGGCCGCATCCCAGGTTGCGCAGCTGTTCGAAGCGCCTCCGTGCCTCCAGCAGTGTCCGGTTGATGCGTCGGCAGTAGTAGAGCATCTCCCTGCCGGCGGCGGTGAGCCGGATGCGCCGTCCCTGGTGCTCGATCAGCGGCAGCCCGGCGGCTTCTTCGAGCTTGCGTACCTGCATGGACACGGCCGGCTGGGTGAGGTGCAGGGTTTCCGCCGCCCGCGTGATGCTCCCGGTCTCGGCCACGGCCTCGAAGATGCGGCTCTGCCGGGTCGTGATATACATAATGATGCCTGATGAAATGATAATGAAAAATAAATTTTATTTTATGCTAGATGCGGCTAGGCTGCTTGTCCAGCGGGGACGCCCGTCCCCGTGATCGCCCGGCCGCGGCATTGCGGCCGTCGACAGCGGACAACCTGGAGGACGAGCAACCATGGCGAAGCAATATCAGGCGGGCGTGAAGGCGTACCGCGAAACCTATTGGGATCCGGACTACACGCCGAAGGACACCGATCTCCTGGCCTGTTTCAAGATCACGCCGCAGCCCGGTGTGCCGCGCGAGGAGGCCGCCGCGGCCGTGGCCGCCGAATCCTCGACCGGTACCTGGACCACGGTCTGGACCGATCTACTGACCGATCTCGAGTACTACAAGGGACGCGCCTATGCCATCGAGGACGTGCCCGGCGACGACGACTGTTTCTATGCCTTCGTCGCCTATCCCATCGACCTGTTCGAGGAAGGGTCGGTGGTCAACGTTCTCACCTCGCTGGTCGGCAACGTCTTCGGCTTCAAGGCGATCCGCGCCCTGCGCCTGGAAGACGTGCGCTTCCCTCTGGCCTACGTGATGACCTGCAACGGGCCGCCGCACGGCATCCAGGTCGAGCGCGACAAGCTCAACAAGTACGGGCGCCCGCTGCTGGGTTGCACGATCAAGCCGAAGCTGGGACTCTCGGCCAAGAACTACGGGCGGGCCGTCTACGAATGCCTGCGCGGCGGCCTGGATTTCACCAAGGACGACGAGAACGTCAATTCCCAGCCCTTCATGCGGTGGCGGCAGCGTTTCGATTTCGTCATGGAGGCCGTCCACAAGGCGGAGCAGGAAACCGGCGAGCGCAAGGGACACTACCTGAACGTGACGGCGCCGACGCCCGACGAGATGTTCAAGCGCGCGGAGTACGCCAAGGAACTCGGTGCCCCCATCATCATGCACGATTTCCTGACCGGTGGCTTCTGTGCCAACACCGGCCTGGCCCAGTGGTGCCGAGACAACGGGATGCTGTTGCACATCCATCGTGCCATGCATGCCGTGCTCGACCGCAACCCCTACCATGGCATCCACTTCCGCGTGCTCACCAAGGCCCTGCGCTTGTCCGGGGGTGACCACCTGCATACCGGTACCGTCGTGGGCAAGCTGGAAGGCGACCGGCAGGCCACGCTCGGCTGGATCGACCTGCT
>RFJX01000218.1 GCA_003694425.1 Gammaproteobacteria bacterium | reverse complement strand
CTCGGCCAGCGGCTGCTCTATCTCGGTTTCATCCCCCACGACAGCGCGGTGCCCGACGCGGTCCGCCGGCAGCTGCCGGTGGTCCTGGCCCGGCCCGACTCCCCGGCCAGCCGCTGCTATCGCCTGCTGGCCAGATTCCTCGCCGAGAAGCTGCGGCGTCCGGCCGGCTACCGCCTGGGGCGGTACTGGGAAGAGGCCGCGCAACTCCTGCCCCCGGCCCGTGAGCAGGATCGGCTGCTGGAACCGTGGGAACGCTTCCTGGCCGCCCCGGGGACCACGGAGGCCGAGGCCCGGGCCCTCCTCGGGGCCCTGTTGCGGCACTTCCGGGAACGATTCGGAACCAGCCCGGACCTCCTCGAGGAGCTGCTGGACGAGCAGACGCTGCGGGAGCTGCCTGCCGAGCGACTGGAGTCGCTGCTGGAGCGCATGGCCGCCATCTACCGGGAAGCCAGCGGAAGGCCATGGCCCCCGGAGGCGGAGGTCCTGAAGGGGATGGCCGAGGGAATGGAGGCCCTGGAACGGGCGCTGGAGAGGGCCCTGCGGGGGCTTGCCGGGAGCTAGGCGGTCTCCCGTCGGGGGACCAGGCGGGCCTCGAGGTCGTGTTCGCCGGCGGCGGTGATCTCGACCTCGGCGAACTGCCCCTCCTCGAGCGTCTCCCCGTCGAGGACCTGGATGACACCATCGATTTCAGGCGCCTCGGCGGCACTGCGGGCGATGGCCCCGTCCGGACCGGTGCTGTCCACCAGTACCCGCACCCGCTGGCCGACCCGGCGTTGCAGCCGTTCCCGGCTCACTTCCGCCTGGACCATCATGAACCGCTCCAGCCGCTCCTGTTTCTCCTCTTCGGGTACCGGATCGGGCAGGGCGTTGGCGGCGGCGCCCGCCACCGGCGAATAGGCAAAGGCCCCGGCGCGGTCCAGACCGGCCTCGGAGACGAACTCGAGCAACTGGAGGAACTCATCCTCCGTCTCCCCCGGAAACCCGACGATGAAGGTGCTGCGCAGGGTCAGATCGGGGCAGATCTCCCGCCAGCGCCGGATCCGGCGCAGCATGTCCTCACAGTCTGCGGGGCGGCGCATCGCCCTGAGGATCCTCGGGCTGGCGTGCTGCAGCGGCACATCCAGATAGGGCAGGATGCGACCCTGCGCCATCAGCGGCAGGACCTCGTCGACATGGGGATAGGGATAGACGTAGTGCAGGCGCACCCACGCCCCCAGCTCCGCCATGGCCGCGGCCAGGTCGCTGAAGCGGGCACGGACCGGACGCCCCTGCCAGAAGCCGGTGCGGTAGCGCAGATCCACGCCGTAGGCGCTGGTGTCCTGGGAGACCACCAGCAGCTCCTTCACCCCGGCCGAAACCAGCGCGCTGGCCTCCTCGAGGATCGAATCGACCGGCCGGCTGACCAGGTCCCCGCGCAGGGAGGGGATGATGCAGAAGGTGCAGCGGTGGTTGCAGCCCTCCGCGATCTTGACCCAGGCGTAGTGGCGCGGGGTCAGCCGGACCCCTCCGGGCGGGAGCAGGCTGGTCCAGGGGTCGTGCTCCGGCGGCAGGTGGCGATGCACCAGCTCGAGCACCTCCTCGGTGGCGTGCGGTCCGGTGACTGCCAGTACCTCCGGACAGCGCTCCTCGACCAGCCCCTCGCGCGCCCCCAGGCAGCCGGTGACGATGACCCGGCCGTTCCCTTCCAGGGCCTCACCGATGGCCTCCAGCGATTCGGCCACGGCCTCGTCGATGAAGCCGCAGGTGTTGACGATGACCAGGTCGGCCTCCTCGTGTGAGTCGCTGATGAGATAACCCTCGGCCCGCAGCCTGCTCAGGATCTGTTCCGAATCCCAGGTCGCCTTGGGGCAACCAAGGCTGACGAACCCGACCCTGCCCGGCATGCCGGCCGGCATCAGGCGCGCTCCCAGGGGAAGGCCAGGACCTGGTCGATGTGCCGGTGGCCATGCAGGGCCATCAGCAGCCGGTCCAGTCCCACCGCCACCCCGGCGCAGTCCGGCAGCCCCGCCTCCAGGGCCGCGAGCAGGCGGTGGTCGGGTGGCATCGCGGGCAGTCCCGCCTCCCCGCGCCTCCGGTTGTCCTCGAGGAAGCGCCGTTCCTGCTCGGCGGCATCGGTCAGCTCGTGGAAGCCGTTGGCGATCTCCATCCCTTCGATGAACAGCTCGAAGCGTTCCGCCACGGGGGGGGTGCCGGGACGGACCCGTGCGAGCGCCGCCTGACTGGCCGGGTAGTCATGGACCAGACAGGGACCGCCCCGCCCCAGCGTCGGGGCGATGCAGTGGCTGAACAGGAGATCGAGCCAGTCGTCCCGGTCCCCCTCCAGACGCTCGACCCGCAGGCCGGCAATCCTTGCCGCCTCCCGCAGCACCTCCACCTGCGCCTCGTGGGGGTCGAGGTCGAGCCGCTCCCGGAAGACCCCGGCATAGGTGACCCGGCTGCAGCGCCAGCCGGGGCGCAGCTCCGCCAGCAGCTCCTCCAGTTCATCCATCAGCAGATGGTGGTCGAAGCCCGGACGGTACCACTCCAGCAGGGTGAATTCCGGGTTGTGCAGCCGCCCCCGTTCCCCCTCGCGGAAGACCCGGCAGATCTGGTAGATGGCGCCGCTTCCGGCCGCGAGCAGGCGCTTCATCGGGAATTCCGGCGAGGTGTGCAGCCAGCGACGCGAGCCATCGGGCTGCGCGCAGGCCAGGCTGTGCAGATGGCGGTCGGTGGCGCCCCCCCGTGACAGCATGGGTGTCTCCACCTCGAGTATTCCCCGCTGATCCATGAACCGGCGCAGGCGACGATAGAGCCCTGCCCGCTGGGCCAGCGCCTCCCTGCCTGCACCCGGGCGCCAGTCGAGGTCCGGATTCACTCCCTGGCCCGGCCGACGTACTCCCCGGTGCGGGTATCCACCTTGATCACCTCGCCGTTGTCGATGAACAGCGGCACCTTGACCACGGCGCCGGTCTCCAGGGTGGCCGGCTTGCTGCCGCCGGAGGCGGTATCTCCGCGGACTCCGGGATCGGTCTCGGTGATCTGGAGGGTAACGAAGTTCGGCGGCGTGACCGAGATCGGCTCGCCGTTCCACAGGGTCACGGTACAGATCTCCTCCCCCTTGAGCCATTTCGCCGCGTCGCCCATGGCGGTTGCCGAGGCGGCGATCTGCTCGTAGTTCTCGGGATTCATGAAATACCAGAACTCACCGTCGGTGTAGAGATACTGCATGTCGGTTTCGACCACATCGGCGGCCTCCACCGTCTCGCCGGACTTGAAGGTCCGCTCGATGACCCGGCCGGTCTTGAGATTGCGGATCTTCACCCGGTTGAAGGCCTGGCCCTTGCCGGGCTTGACGAATTCGTTCTCGATGATGGCGCAGGGGTCGCCGTCGAGGAGGATCTTGAGGCCGCTCTTGAACTGATTGGTGGCGTACTGGGCCATGGGTGCTCCTGAAGCGCTGTTGCAAAGGGATGCGGATTATACCGTCGGCGGCCTGACCTTGACAGGGAGCCTTCCGCGGACTAAATGTCATACGGTGTCAATAGGGCGACGCGGGAAGCACTTCCGGTCGGGTGGCGCGCCTGAAGCGTCAGGCATATGACAGCGCTTCCGGCCGCTCCAGGCGTGGTCAGAAAGGAATATTACAATAGAAGCAGGAAGATGGCATAGTCTATTCAAGTACCGCTTGAGCTGGCCCGGGACTTGCTACAATCCGGGTGGTAAGCGCACAGAGGCCGGGATGACCATGTGCCTGCCTCAGGGGACGGGGAATGGGGTACACCGTGGGCGCAGGGAGGCCGGATAGAACGAACAACAACATGCAAAGGGGCCAGCGATGAGCGGAATCAGCTATACCGACGAGACGACCCTCGGCGGTTTCACCCAGATCGAGGTCGCCGTCGACCCGGAATATGGCCTCGTGAGGCTGTTCTTCGACCCCCGCCCCCGCCCCTGCTTCAACCCCGTGATCGTCTCCGAGATCCAGCAGCTGCACGAGATCATCCTCCGTCACGAAGGGCGGATCCCGCACGCGGGCAGGCTCGTCCCGATCAACTACTACGTCATCGACTCCAGACTCGATGGCATCTTCTGCCTCGGCGGTGACCTCGGGCTGTTCGTGGAGGCCATACGCCGCGGTGATGCCGACGCCCTGTTCGCCTATGCAAAGTCCTGTATCGACACCCTCTATCCGGTCATCAGCCACTTCGACCTCCCCATCGCCACCATCAGCCTGATCCGCGGTGACGCCCTGGGCGGCGGCTTCGAGGCGGCCCTCGGCTCGCATACCGTGATCGCAGAGCGCCAGGTCAAGCTCGGCCTGCCGGAGATCATGTTCAACCTCTTTCCCGGCATGGGGGCCTACAACCTCCTCAGCCGCAAGGTGGCACCGAGCATCGCCGAGCGCATCATCCTGAGCGGCGGCTCCTACAGCGCCGAAGAGATGTACGAGATGGGGGTGGTGGACCAGCTCGCCGAGCCCGGCAAGGGCGAGGAGACGCTCTATTCCTTCATCCGGGCGCATCACAAGCACCGCAACGGCATGCTTGCGATCCAGACCGTCTCCCAGTTGGTCCGTCCGGTCACCTACGAGGAACTGATCGAGGTCTGTCGGGTCTGGGTCGAGACCTGCCTGCGCCTGGACCGCAAGGACCTGCGGATGATGGAGCGCCTGGTCCAGGCCCAGAACAGACGGGTCGGTGTCAGGCCGGCCGCCGCCCGCGTGCAGAAAGGCAGGAGCCTCGCCAGGCCGGGCTGATCCGGTCCCTGTCCCCTTCCCACTGCGACCGTCCGAAGTTAGAATCGGCACCGGTTTCATTCCCCGCGGACACTCCTGCCCGGACCCAGACTGCCGGTCCGCCCACTCGGGGTATCAACGGGCCGGGGACCTTCATCGAGAGTGCCCGCGGTCCGTACTCCCGGCCGCCGCACGATTTCTTGCCTGCGTTACGGCGGTGACGATGATCGGCAACCGGGTCCGCGCCACGCGCGGGCACCCACGGCAACAAGGAGCACAGCATGATCCAGGTTGAGGAACTGTCCCGGCTCTACGGGTCCTTCGCCGCGGTCGACCGCGTCTCCTTCGAGATCGGTGGCGGCGAGGTGGTCGGCCTGCTCGGTCACAACGGCGCCGGCAAGACCACCATCATGAAGATGCTGACCGGGGTGCTGGAACCCACCACTGGGTCCATCCGCATCGATGGTCTGGACCCTGAAACCGACGAGGTCGCCCTCAAGCGGCTCATCGGCTATCTGCCTGAGAACTGCCCCCTCTATCCCGAGATGACCGTGACCGGGTTCCTCGAGTATTCGGCCAGTCTCCACGGCGTTCCCCGCGAACAGCAGCAGCGGCGCATACGCCGCGCCATCGAAAGGACCGCGCTGATGGAGAAGGCGCTGGCGCCCATCGCCACCCTCTCCCGCGGCTACCGCCAGCGGGTGGGCGTGGCCCAGGCCATCCTCCACCAGCCGAAGATCGTGATCCTCGACGAGCCGACCAATGGACTGGACCCGGAGCAGATCCATCACATGCGCGACCTCGTGCGCGAGCTGGCCCGGGAATCGACCGTGATCCTCTCCACCCACATCCTGCAGGAGGTGCAGGCGGTCTGCGAGCGGGTCATCATCCTGCGCAACGGGCGCAAGGCGGTCGATTCGAGACTGGACGAGCTGCAGCAGGGCGGGCGCCTGATCCTGACCCTGGACACCCCGCCGGACCGGATCGTCCCCTTTCTCCGTGGCGTGCAGGGGGTCTCTGCAGTGGAGGTGCTGGAGCAGAGTGGCAACCGCTACCGCTACGCGGTCGAGGCGCCTGCCGAGGTGGCGCCGGAGCTGGCCGGGACGGTCCTGCAGGCCGGCGCGGGCCTGTACGGTCTGGAGCAGGAATGGCGCAACCTGGAGCGGGTCTTCGCCGAAGTGACGGAAGCGGCAGAGAAGCGGGAGGAGCGTGACCATGCGTGAGACGATCGCCGTGTGCCGGAAGGAGCTGGCGGGCTTCTTTTCTTCCCCTGCCGCCTATCTGTTCCTGGGCAGTTTCCTCCTGGTGACCCTGTTCGTCTTCTTCTGGGTCGAGACCTTCTTCGCGCGCAATCTGGCCGATGTCCGGCCGCTGTTCGAATGGATGCCGCTGCTGCTGGTCTTCCTGAGCGCGGCCCTCACCATGCGCGCGTGGAGCGAGGAACACCGCGCCGGGACCCTGGAGCTGCTCGAGAGCGCCCCGGTGGGCACCCTCTCCCTGGTCCTCGGGAAGTTCATGGCCGGGGTCGCGATGATCGCGCTCGCGCTGCTGCTCACGCTGCCCCTCCCGGTCACGGTCTCCCTGCTCGGTCCGCTCGACTGGGGGCCCGTGATCGGAGGCTACCTGGCCTCCCTGTTTCTCGCCTGCGCCTACCTGGCGATGGGGCTGTGGATCTCGGCGCGCAGCGACAACGCCATCGTGAGCCTGATCCTGACCACCCTGCTGGCCGGGGCCTTCTACCTGCTCGGCGCCCCCACGCTCACGGCCCTGGCCGGACAGAAGGTCGGAGAGCTGTTGCAGCTGGTCAGCACCGCAGGCCGCTTCCAGTCCATCACCCGCGGGGTGCTGGACCTGCGCGACGTCTGCTACTACCTGAGCCTGACCGGGGTGTTCCTCACCCTCAACGCCTATGCCCTGGCGCGCCTGCGCTGGCAGGGAAATCCCGAGCGCCCCTCCCACGCCCGGCGCCGCTGGCTCACGCTCCTTGTCGCCCTGAACTTCCTGGCCGCCAACCTGTGGCTGGCGCCACTCGGCACGGCACGGATGGACATGACCGCGGACCGGATCTACTCGCTCTCCCCGGTCACCCGCCAGTACCTCGCGCAGCTCCAGGAACCCCTCCTCCTGCGTGGATATTTCTCCAGGCGTACCCATCCCCTGCTGGCACCGCTGATCCCGCAACTGCGCGACCTGATGAAGGAATACGGGGTCGCAGGCGGCAGCCGGGTCCGGGTGGAATTCATCGACCCCCAGGAGGACCCGGAACTGGAAGAGGAGGCGGCCAGCCGCTATGGCGTCAAGCCGGTCCCCTTCCAGGTCGAGGGCAAGTACCAGGCGGGTGTGGTCAACTCCTATTTCCATGTGGTGGTGGCCTATGGCGACCAGTACGAGGTACTGGATTACCGTAACCTGATCGATGTCAAGGCGAGCAGCGAAACCGAGCTGGAGGTGGTGCTGCGCAATCCCGAGTACGACATCACCCGGGCCATCCGCAAGGTGCTCACCGCCTACCGTGGCGGCGGCAATCCCTTCGAGACCCTGGAACGCCCAATCCTCCTGCACGCCTACATCTCGCCCGACGAGAAGCTCCCCGAACGGCTGCGGGAGCTGCGCAAGGGGCTGGACGAGATCCTTGCGGGGCTGAAACAGAAGGCCGGCGACAAACTGCGTATCGAGGTGGTCGACCCGGATGCCAATGGCGGGAGGGTGGCGGCCGAGCTGGCCACCCGCTTCGGCCTCCAGCCGCTGGTCGCAGGACTGCTGGACGATCGCCGCTTCTGGTTCGATCTGATCCTGGAGAGTGGCAAGGAGACGGTTCATGTGCCGCTCCCCTCCGAGCTGGACCAGGAGGGGCTGGAGCGGAGCCTCAAGGCGGCCCTGAAGCGCTTCTCTCCGGGCTTCCTCAAGACCGTGGCGGTGGTGACCAGCGGGCGCATGCCCTATGGCGGGCGCTTCGAGCAGCTCCGCCAGTACCTGGAACAGTCCTACCGTCTGCACGAGACCGATCTGGCCGATGGCCGGGTCCCGCCCGAGGCCGATCTCCTGCTGTTGCTGGCGCCGGAGAAGCTGAAGGAGCGCGAGCGCTTCGCCGTGGACCAGTTCCTGATGCGCGGGGGTACGGTGATCCTCGCCAGCTCTCCCTTCACCGTCGACCTGCGGACCGGACTGACGGCCCGGGAGGTGGTCTCGGGACTGGAGGGATGGCTGGAACACAACGGCCTGAAGGTCGGGAAGAAACTGGTGATGGACCGCCACAATGCCACCCTGCCGATCCCGGTCGATCGCGACATCGGCGGGATCACCGTGCGCGAGATCCACAACCTCCCCTACCCCTTCTTCCTCGACCTGCGCGGGGATCGCCTCAACCAGGCCAACCTCATCACCAGCTCTCTCGGGCAGCTGACCATGACCTGGGCCTCACCTGTCACCGTGGACGAGAAGAAGGTCTCGGGACTGAGAAGGATCGAACTGCTGCGCTCCTCCCCGGAGAGCTGGGCGAGCGACCGGATCAATCTCGTCCCCGATTACAAGGCCCATCCCGATCTCGGCTTCCCGGAGGGGAAGGAGCAGGGTTCGCAGCTGGTCGGCGTGCTGCTGGAGGGGCGTTTCACCTCCTGGTTCAGGGGCAGGCCCTCGCCGCTGCTCAAGGCGGCGGAGAAGCCCGCGCAAGGGGGTGACGGGAAGGCGCCGCCGGAGGACGACACGGTGGCCTCGGTGATCGAGCGCTCGCCTGATGCCGCCAGGATCATCCTCTTCGCCTCCAACGACTTCGCGTCGGACGACGCGCTGAGGCTCGCCACCGAGGGGCTCGGGACCTATTACACCAAGCCGCTGGAACTGCTCGGCAACGCCATCGACTGGTCTCTCGAGGATCGGGGGCTGCTGGCCCTGCGCAGCCGGGACCGTTTCGCCCGCCTGCTCAGCCCGCTGGATCGCAGGCAACAGCTCTTCTGGGAATATCTGAACTATGCCCTGGCGGCGGCGGCCCTGTTCCTGGTCTGGCTGCTGCAGCGCAGAGGCCGGCGTCTCCAGCTCGAACGCTACCGCCGGATGCTTCAACTGGAGGGTCAACCGTCATGAGACGCTGGATTGTCCTGCTCTCGGTCCTGTTGGGCATACAGGTCCTGGCCGCCATCCTGTTGCTGGGCCAGCAACAGACCTCGCCTGCCTCCCAGGGTCGCAGGGCCCTGCTCGACTTCGACCCTTCCCTGGTCGATCACCTGCGCATCGAGTCGCCCGATGGCAAGGTCGAGCTGGTGCGGAAGGAGGGACGCTGGGTGATCGCCGGCGAGCCGGAACTGCCGGCCGACCAGGGTCGGGTCGAGGCGCTGCTCGGCAAGCTCGCCGCCCTGCGCGCCGGCACCGTCGTGGCCACCTCGGACTCGGCCCATGAGCGGTTCCGGGTCACGGACCAGGCCTTCGAACGCCGCATCACCCTGTACCAGGGAGAGCGGCAGCTCGCTGCCCTGCTGGTGGGCACCTCCCCCAACTTCCGCCTGGTCCATGTGCGGGTGCCCGGGCAGGCGGAGATCTATGCCGTGGAGTTCGCCACCTACGAGGCCCCCGACCTGGCCCGGGAGTGGCTCGACAAGGACCTGCTGCGCCGGCCGGTCGAGACGATCGCCGCCATCACCAGGGTCGGCGGGGCCACGGTCCGCCATGAGGGAGAGCAGTTCGTCGCCGAACCGCTGCCGGCCGGCCGGCAACTCGACCAGGAGGCGGCAAAGCGGCTCTTCGACAACGTCGCCGAACAGCGCATCGACGACGTGCTCACCGGCGACGAGGCCCGCCTCTGCGACCAGACCGAACCGGTGCTGCGCCTCGGCGTGAGCCTGAGGGAGAGCCCGGAGAATCCGGTCCACTACCGCCTCGTCCGGCTGCCAGGGCCGGAGGGGAAAAAGAAGGGGGCGGAACGCTTCTGCCTCACCGTCGACGGTCACGACGAACGCTTCCTTCTGCTCGGCTACAACGGCCAGGCCCTGATCGATTCCACCGATCCCGAGGTCCTGTTCGTGGCCCCCGGGAAGG